>JBFKKF010000064.1:0-7760 GCA_041631355.1 Bacteriovoracaceae bacterium
AGACAAGTACAAACATGTGCCTAAGGACTACATGAAAGTCGCGGAAGGAATGGAAGCCCAGTTTACCAATCATCTACTTGCACAAATGAACAAAACCATTGATCCTGCAGAACAAGAGTCCCAAGCAGAAAAAATATATAAATCTATGCTTAATGATGAAAGGGCACAGCTCATGGCCAAGTCAAACTCAGGCTTAGGAGTTAAAGATCTAGTACTAGATCAAATATACCCACAGTATAAATTAAAAAATCGACAAGAGATGCTTAATAGATACCAACAAGTTAACTCTCACAAAGGAGAGAAGAATGAGTAATATTGACACTAGACCTCCATTTTTTCCTAACACAAGGTCCAGCAGAGCTGACATTTCCCCAACCAGAAATGCTCAGTTTCTAAAGCGAAATTCTTATGAAAGGAGTCAGGAGCTTAACAATATTGCAGCTAGAGACGCAAAAGTAACTATTCCTGATTCAATTAAAGATTTTTCAAGGATCAAAAAGGTTGTTGATGCATCACCAGAGCCAAATAATGCTGATAAAATCGCAAGTTTAAAGGCCCGTATTCAAGCAGGAACTTATGAGCCGGACTACGATGCAATCGCTGACAAAATTTTAGCTAATGAATACTGAGAGGAATATAATGAAAGAAGAAAATAATCTAAAACTAAAGCTTAAACTTTCTCACCTAAGACAACTTTGGCAAGACTTCTGTGAACTTCACACGAATCTTTACGAACTCACTTGCGATGAATATATGCATTTGCTCTCAAGTGATATCGATGAACTCGAGCTTAGCTTAAATGATAAAAAAGAGCTTTTAGATAAAATCAGTGTATTAGAAAATGACCGCAGTGAATTGATTTCTGAGATATGTGAATTATATCAGATTGAGAATCCTGAAAAACTTAGTTTACTTATCGAGGTTTTAAGGGATAAGAACGAGGTTGTTTTAGCTGAGGAATTAAGTAAAAGAAATTTAGTTCTACTGGATATTATTGAAAAGATCCAAGATCAAAATAAGAAGAACCAGTTCTTTCTAAATAAAGCCATCTACTCACTTAAAGAGCTAAAAGACGGCTTTGCGGGTAGTCCGCAATACAGAACATATTCTTCTAACGGTACGACTAAAGTTAATAAGACTTACTAAGAAGGAATTGCTGTGGGAGCAGATTTATTTAGTATAGGACGTTCATCTTTACGAACTTCAAAGAAGTCGTTATCGACTACTTCCCACAATATTGCCAATGCTAATACTGATGGCTACACCAGACAAATTGTTGTTGCTGAAAGCAACACACCCATTCAGGAAGGTAAAAATGTACTGGGTACCGGTGTTAATGTTAAAACAGTTAGAAGAGTTCATGATCGACTTATTGAAAAAAAACTCAATCACTCATTAACGAATGATTCTTATCACAAAGAGAGGACAAATCAACTCTCTAATCTTGAAGAGATTTTTAATGAAATTAACTCTGACGGTATGAATAAGATCTTGAATCGATTTTTCAACTCATTCCGAGAACTATCAACTCAACCTGAAAATGAAGTAGTACGTACCCTAGTTAGAGATAACGCCAGTATTGTTGTTAATGACTTCAAAAGAATTAGCGCTGACATTACTGCGGTAAAAGATCGTATAAATGCCGAAATCAAGGGATCTGTTGATGCGATCAATGATCTCAGTGAAAATATTGGAAAATTAAACCTCGAAATCACTCGACTAGAAAATGTTGGTGGCGAAGCTGGGGATCTTCGAGATCAAAGAGAAGCCGCTATAAGAGAGCTTTCAAAATTTTTCGAAATTAATACCTACGAAGATGGCAACAGCCAATTTGTTGTCAATATTGTTGGTGGGGGTTCTCTCGTTGCAGGAAACTCCATTAACCGTCTTGTCGCTACCGAGTTTGCTGGAGACGAAGTAGGCTCTTATAAAAATGAAGGCCGTGTAGAGATTAGATTTGAAAATAATAAGGCCTCTTTTCTCTCTTCACATATTAAAGCTGGTCGCATCGGTGCTGCACTTAAAACTCGAAATGAAGAGTTGGGGTTTTTAAGAAACCAATTAGATGAAATTGCCCATGGATTAGTCCATGTGACTAATGCCATCCATAGACGTGGGTATATTAATAAGAAAATTCCCACTGATCAAAATGGCAATATTATAAATGATGGTAGACTAGGAAAAATCACAGGAATTAATTTTTTCAAAGAACCATTAGACCTTGAACGTGCTTCGCAAATGATTGATCTTAGTGAGGAAGTAAAATCCGATTTAAATAATATATCCACTGGTCTTGAACCAAACTCTCCTGGGGATAACCGAATAGCCGTGGCCATCTCTAAGGTACAACATGAAAAAATTCTTGGTGGTGGATCCAAGACTTTTGAAGAATCATATTTACAATCTATCGGTAAGATTGGACTTGCTGCTAGTAAATCAAAAGTTAACGAAGAGCAAGCCAAGGGAATTTTGGCCCAAGCAAAGAGTATTAAGGAAAGATTGTCTGGTGTTTCATTAGATGAAGAAGCTACTAATATGGTTAAGTATCAACAAGCTTATGATGCTTCCGCAAAAATGATTAAAACAGCAGATGAAATGTTTGATTCTGTTTTAGGTATGATGAGGTAATAATTAATAATGGCAAGAGTATCTGAAGGTAGTACCATTCATGCAATTAACTTCTCCATTGGTAAAACTAAGGAAAAGTTAGAGAATTTGCAACTTAAGGGTTCTAACCTCAAGCAGGTTCAGAAACCTTCTGATAACCCTATTGGCAATATGGAGATCCTGTCTATTCGCTCAAAAGATATTGATGGGAACCAATATTTACGAAATGGATCTGTGGCCAAGGCCCAGCTAACCTATACTGAGAATGCTATAGAAGATTTAACTAATCTCATGGTTAAGGCCAAAGAACTTGCTATCTCCCAATCTTCAAATATTTTTGATACCTCTGTTCGTACCAGTATCGCTCGAGAAGTTGGACAGCTTTATAATCAAGCACTAGGTATTGGTAACAGACGTATTGGTAACAAGTATATCTTTGCTGGTCATAAAAGCTTAACTAAGCCATTTACAGTAAATGGTGAGTACTTAGGAGATGGCAATCAAACTAGAATCGAAGTTGCAAAGGATACTTTTGTCCCAGTAACTTTCAACGGACGAGACGTATTCTTTGACAAGACTGGCTCCCCTGTTCCTGAGCGAAGTCCATTGGACAACTCTCCTTTTGAAAATTTAAGTAATCAGTTTGAGCTTCAAAGACCTGAGCCGCACTTTAAAGAAAATGAACCCCCACAAATCAATAGAGAATTGGCCAGTTCCGAGGAGCCATCATTACCAGACTTTGCCCGTGGAAGTATTTTCTCTGACCTTAAAAGATTTGAAAATGCACTTGTAACTAATAACCACGAGATCATTCAAGATTTACTTCCAAGCTTTGATGAGTCAATTGAGCGGCTTGTTGAGATTAGAACTGTTATTGGATCAACTATTAATAAGATCGATACCGCGACTAATGCTGTTGAGCACAATATGCTAACTAATGCAGAGTATAAAAGCAAGATTGAAGATGCTGATGTTGCTGAGTTGTTCACTGACCTAACACGACAGCAAAACGTTCTTAACGCAACATACAAAGCAAGTGCCCAAATGATGAACAATAACTTGATGAATTATATCAAGTAGTCAGTGAAAAACCTTAAGTAATTATTAATTTATTCATAAAACAAGTATTTTTTACTCATTATGGCGATTATTGTAAATTAAATGCTTGCATTTTTAACAACGCGATAATATATGAGTTGTTCAATTGCTTATTTAACTGAATATAAGTACGCAACCAAACAATAAACGGAGTTTAAGAGGTAACACACACATGCTAGTTCTAACAAGGAAGCTGGGAGAAAGCATTGCCATTGACGATAATATAAAAATAGTAGTTGTACAGATAAAAGGTAAGCAGGTTCGACTAGGCATCAAAGCTCCTAAGGAAACGAAAATACATAGAGAAGAGGTTTACCAGGCCATTCAGGACCAAAACACTGAAGCTGCCAAGTCCTCACCGGCTGATCTAGCTGCTCTCAATGACGATCTACAGAAGAAATAAATTCCTTCTTGCGAATCAATTAAATTGACTGATACCATCATACAAGGTAGAAATTTCTTACTACCACACTTTTGATTCGGAGGATGATGTGAAAGTCAACACAACTAGGTTCGGAGAACTAAACGTTAATGATGAGGATATCGTCATTTTTGAAGAGGGATTGCTAGGATTTGATAAACTAACAAAGTTTTTCGTGGTAGATCCAGGTGATAGCACTTTAATTTTATGGTTACAATCAATTGAGGATGAAACAATTGCTTTCCCAATCATAGAACCAAAAATATTTAAACCAGATTATGTAGCGAAACTTCTTCCAGCAGACATGAATAGCGTAAAAATTGAAAGTATCAATGAAGCTAAGATATATAGTATTCTAACAATTCCATCTGAGATTACTCAAATGAGTGCTAACCTTAAAGCGCCAATTGTAATCAATAATGAAAAGAAAATTGCAAGACAGATCGTTCTTCAAGACAATAAACTCACTGTTAAGTACGAGATGTACAAAGAATTGAAAAGCTATATTGTTGCCTATGGATCAGATGACAGTAAAAGAACAACAGTTAAAGCACCAAGCGCTGTAAAACCAGCAGCCGGGGCCACAACTACCGAAGCATCTAAGAGCTCTGAGCCGAGCAGAGAGAGCTTAAAAGAAGCATAAGCTAAATTCAAATAGATAATAAAAAGCCATCACTAGGATGGCTTTTTTTATGTCCAATTTTCTATAATTCTATTCGATATGTAGGTTTGTCTCTTTAGCTGAACTAGAAAGAGTTAAATACATCTGTAATTCTTCATTCGCAGGGTCTTTCATTAGCGCACTTTGCCACTCTGACTGCGCCTCGATAGTATTACCTTTACCGTAATGCAGTAAGCCCAATGCCATTCGAGCAGGGATATAATCAGGACGCTCTGCCTTTAACTTTCTTAACTCTTCAAAGGCCTTGGAAATGTAGCCCTTTTTAGAGTACACTTTGGCCGTTTTAATTCGAATTTCTAAATTTTCAGCATCTAGTGCTGCAGCTTTATTATATTCGAACAACGCTTCATCATAACGGTTATAGGAAAAATACATTTCAGCTAGCTCGTAATGTTTGTCTGCGAATTTTTTATTTATATGAGGATCCTGAACTCCCTTGTCCTTAACACTAGAATTCGCCTTTTCAAAAATCTTTTGAGCATCCTCGTAACGCCCTATATCATTCAAGATAACAGATAGGCTGATAGACGCATCAGTATGTCCTGGATCCAGCTCTAGAACCTTATTAAAGGCCTTAACTGCTTTACCTAGCTGTCCTTGAATATGAAAAATATTTGCCATATAAAAATGTGCATCCACACAATACGGATCTTCACTAAGTATTTCGGTAAAAACCTTACAAGACTTTTTGATTTGATTTGCCTTATAAAGCTCAATTCCCTCATTTATCATCTGTTCAACTTTTTTGCTTTTCACAAAAACTATCTCCAATTACAGTTTATTTTTACAGTAAGTTTTATACTCTTTAACTATCTCTAAGTCTGAGCTTAGTAAGTCTTGAGAATAAGATTTCGCGTACTCAATACACTTAGTATATTCCTTTAAATAATACGTTGATTGCACTATTCGTTGCATGGAGTGAGAACGTAGTTTCTTGTAACCGTAATTATCTAAAATATCTAGGTAGCGCCACCTTGCAGCAGAGTACACTTCGGTTTTAAAATAAAAATCAGCAATATACTGCTCTTTATCTCTTAACTTATTCTTACATTCATTAATTTTCTTCTCACCATCTTTTAGATATTTTGAAGAAGGATACTTCATGATTAATTCATCGTAATACTTAATTGCCTCAACAGCTGGGCCCAGATCACGATCGTGAGTATCTGGAATTTGTTGGTAATAGGACTCCGCGATCTTATATACCACATAACTAATTTTTTCATGCTTGGGATGCAGATCCCTGAATAACAAATAAGCCGCTGCGGACTCTACAAAGTTTTCTTGTTCAAATAAGATATCTGCATGCAACAGCTCTGCAGGTGTAGCGTAGAAGCTGTAAGGATATTGATTTTTCAGGGTATTCAGCTTTTCAATCGCCAATAAAAAGCGCTCTTCTTTATATAAAATTTGGGCTTCTTTATATAGAATTTCTGCTTCTGTTTTCCCGGTAGGCTTTTCTGAAGCACAGCTAATAATCACAATAGATAGAATCGCTAAAAAAATCTTATGCATATTTAAACTTACTCATTTTTCGCTCAGTCGTCAAAGAGAGAAGCTAGGCTTTACCGTATAATTCTGAATAAATTTCTTGAAATAAAAGTTTGAAAAATGCCGCTAGCGGTATCGATATAATCATCCCGATAACCCCCCCAAATTGCGAACCAACGATAACGCTCACCACAACAACGATAGGGTGCAAATTAACTATTTTTGAAACCAAAAGTGGAAAAACTAAAGCTAAATCAATTATGTTTGCAATTAGATACAATAAAGTCATCGCGCCCAAAGTTGTGTTGGGATTTTGATCTACTAAACCAATTATCAGCGCCGGTAAAAAACCTAAAAATGGACCAACATACGGCAAAATATTAGTAATCGCCGCAACAATTCCCAATAGGAATGCAAACGGAAATCCCAAAAGCAATAAGCCTGTGGTGATAACTACTCCAACGATAGATGCTTCAATAAATTTAGCAAAGATATAATCACCAAACTTAGTATTAAAGCTATGGTAAAGGTAGTAGACTTTCTCAACAATGCCATTTGGAATGATCTTCATGAGTTGGAATCTAACCCTCCTCTCGTCACGGATAATAAAAAACAAAAACAACGGGATCAATAAACTCCACTCTAGAAATGATCCAATTAATTTGGGCAAATACACAAATAATGACTGGGTATTTTCCTGTCCAAACTCTACTAATCGGTCTACTGGATTTTGTTTAATTTCGTAATTAAACCTATCGTGAACCTCAGTCTTCAAATCTTTGTACTTTACGCGCAAATATTGCTCTAGACGGGGAAGGTAATACTCTATTTTATGAGATTCCTCAGATATTGTTTGAACACCTTTGATAATTGGATATGAGAATAAAAAACCAAATAGTATGACTATCATAATCCCAAAAGATTTTTTCTTAAAATCTACAGAATAAAACATTTTTTGAAGTGGACGAAACATCAACGCTAATACATAAGCGATACCAAAAGGAACTGTCAGTCTTGGTAGTGCATAAAAAATACCTATCAATATAGTCATGCACACAAAAAAGAAAATTGTCTTAGATTTATTAGACTTAATTATCATCTTTTGCAATTTTTGACTCCAGCTCTAAACACTTTTCTTTCAAGTTTTGAATTTCTTCTGTCACCCTTACAAATCTTCGCGAAACAATTAGGGAAAGAGCCTGTAAAAACTTGGCCCCAACTACTGGGTGACGAGTGATTAATTCTTCCAAGTCAGGTTTGTATATCGCTAATAATGTTGCGTTACCCTTGGCCACCGCTGTAGCATTTCTCACATTTTGAGGCTCGAGTAATGCTAGTTCTCCAAAGTATTCTGATGGCATTAACCTTGTGACGAACTGCTGTTGTTTCTCAATAACACCCTCAACCATACAACTTCTGCGACTATAAACTTCAACAGTCCCATTAAGAATAAGATAAAAA
>JBFKKF010000065.1:0-7711 GCA_041631355.1 Bacteriovoracaceae bacterium
AACTCATTAGGATTGCAGACTTATCCAAACCACTTAGTAGAGCATACTCTACATCAGGATCTAAAGTTTTGTTCAATTCCGCGGCCATACTTACTCCGTTTCCCTTATTACGCTATTTCTTTTGATGTTTCTTGAGAGTGTATCATCTCGTGTACAACTTGGGCTGCTTTGGCAGGATTCGCTTCAACAAGATTTATAATTCTCTCTTTAATCATATTTCCTTCAATCTTCTCTGGATTCATTTTATCCTCAATTGTAGGTAATGCATCTTCTAGCCCAGGCAATTTTTGATTTGATTGAATTTTTTCTAACTCTTCAATTGTTTTAGGTAAGAAATCCTCAATTGATTCAACTGTATTCTCAGTAACCCATTGAATAAATGGTCTTATCACCACAAAGAATAGTAATGAAATTAGAACACCAATCATTAGATACTTAGTTAGGTTCTTAATGATCTCTCTATTCTCACGCTGTCTAAGAATTGCTTCAGCTTCAGAAAGATCTTCTTTAGCAAACTCCATATTCTTAATAACTATTTGATCTCCCCTGGTATCGGTAATACCAATAGCACTTGAAACAATTGCTTGGAAATTTGCTATTTCTGCATCACTCCAAGGCTCATACTTCGTCATCGGAATTCCATCCTCATTAAGCATGACCTCACCATCTTTATCTAGAACAGGAATCCGCTTTCCATCTACCATGACAGCTACACTTATATTTTGTATTTCAGCAGTCGGCTTCTTAGACTTTGTAACCGTCTTAGGAACATTATAATTTCTGGTTGTTAGTGATTTATCCACATTATTTCTTGTTTCAGGAATTCCAGGCTGAGGCTTTTCTCCTGGTAAATTACTTCTTGCTCCAGGTATTCCCTGCGGTGATGGCCTAGAACCCTGTAAATTCTGCTTATTGGCCACTTCTGAAACAACAGCTGCATTTTCTCCATCATATGATGTTTTTGTTTGGTATTGTTCAGTAAAATCCATCTTTACATTAACTTTGGCAATTACTCGTCCTTCTCCCACAACTCGCTTTAGGATTTCTTCAATTTGACTCTCATACTGTCGATTCATTTTTGATTCTATAGCAAGTCTACTCGCTGTATACTTCGCCATCTCATCGCCGATATTTTCTGTTAATTTTTCACCTTTGGAATCAATAATAACAACGTCTTTAACCCGCATTCCATCAACACTTGCAGAAACAAGGTGCTGAATACCTTTGATTTCATCTTTAGTTAGAGTTAAACCACGTTCAACATCCAAAACAACGGAAGCTCCAGGTGGCTTTTTCTCAGATACAAATGGACTTGATTCAGGTAGAGATAAATGAACCCTTGCTCTATTAATCCCTCGAATATGTTTAATCGTCTTCATTAGCTCACCTTCAAGTGCACGTTGACGATTAATTTTTTGAACAAAGCTAGTTGTTCCAAATGCCTGCTGGTCGAAAACTTCATAACCAATTGTAGAGCTAAAATCTACACCTTTTTTTGCGATTTCGAGCCTCCAAACATCTACTTGGTCCTCGGGTACATAAATACTTTTACCATCATCACTAACTTGATAAGAAATTTTTCCTTGCTCAAGTAGTTGACTGATCGTTGCAGAGTCCTCCTTAGTCAAGTCCGTATATAAGAGTTTGTACTGAGTTTTTGCGGCCCACGTTACCAAACCAATGATGGCCAACAAAATCATAATTCCTATTACAAACAGACTAACTCTTCTCCTTACGTCAAGAGAGAGATAAAAGTCTAAAATGTTCTGTCCTACTTGTTTTAAAAATTCTTGCAAAAGAATCCTCCTGATTCAAAAGCTAATTATATTTGCATTTTCATTATTTCTTTATACGCATCAATAACTTTAAGACGTATTTGGTTCATTTGTTTAAAAGCGATATCGGCCCGTTCAACTGCGAGTAATGTCTCGTGCAGGTTCTTAGATTCTCCACTCGCTAGTTTTTCCATGGCAACATTGGCATCCTGCTGTAGACCATTCACTTTAGCAATGGAGCTCGTTAAGAATTCACCAAATGACATTGAAGACTCGGAGCCCTCAGATAACTCAGGGAACTCCCCTCTGAAGTCCATCTTGTTACCCAGTTCAATGGACTTGGACCAATTATCGACATTATAGCCTTTCAAAGTTTGTGACATTTGTCCTACTGTATTAATTGCCATAATCTATCCCCTACCTTCCTAGCTCTAATGCCTTCTGGGCCATACTCTTGGTCACTTTGAGACTTTTTAGGTTGGCTTCATAGGCCCTTTGAGCTGTTAAAAGATCTGCCATCTCTACCATGACATTTATATTTGGCATGGCCACGTACCCATCCTTATTTGCATCAGGATGAGTTGGATCATATTTTAAGATCGGTGGTTTATTATCTGAAATTACTTCTGTTGCATGAACAGTTTGAGCTTGAGCATCAATCTCCCCTTCAAGAACTTCTGAGAATGAATCTCTTGCTGGTTCGGAACCAAATACAACCTGTTTGCGTCGGTAAGGTCCACCCTCTGCAGTTCTTGTAGTTTGAGCATTAGCGATGTTGGAGTTAATGGCCTCTGTTCGCTTTAAATTTGCTCTTAAACCACTGGAGCTAATTTTCATACTTTTTAGTAAATCCATAATTTAGCCTACCTTTCTGATCCTATTACATACTTCATTAATCCAAGCTTTTTATTCATTAACTGAACTAATGCATCGTACATAATTTTGTTTTCTGCTTGCATCGTCATTTCATCCTGAACATCAACCGTATTTCCATTTTCACTGACAACACCATTAGGATCTTCATACAGTTCAGGTTGGAGGTTTTGGAATCCTCCACCTCCTACATTGAAGTGTTTCGTATCATCAACCTTCATGGTTAATTCACCATCAACATCCAGCGCTCTGGCCAAAGCCTTTTCAAAGTCTAGCCTTTTGGCCTTATAGCCTGGAACATCTGCATTAGCGATATTTGAAGTAATGATCTCTTGTCTCATTTCTCTAAATTTTGTCGCTGCTGCTAGTGCCTGTAGCGTTTTGTCGTTGACGTCCATTATTTTTTCCTACCTCAAGTTTACGAAGTAATTATTACCTTCGCCCCTGTACTCATTAATCTTATTTCTAAGAGTTCTGATTGAAACTCCTAAGATTTTTGCAGCCTGGGTTCTGTTTTCAGAAGTATGAATAAGAGCTTTCTTGATTAATAATCTTTCTGCTTCTTTTAAAGACATAAGTCTTAATCCATCTTCATCAATATCATTTGTGATATTTTCAGCTTTCTTCTCTCCAATCTCAATTGCGTTAACATCAATTGTATTTCCTTCTGCATTTTCAATCGTGCTCTCAATCACTGATTTTAATTCTGCAATATTATGTGCCCAGTAGAATCCTGCAATCTTCTTCTTTGCTTCTTCAGTAAACTCTATGGCACCCATGTTTTTCTCTGTTGCGGTCGTTGCTGCAAAGTGAGCTGCAAGTGCTTCAATATCGCTTCCTCTCTCTCTTAAAGGAATCAATGAGATTTGAGACCCTGAAAAATATGTATATAAAGCCCTGTGAAATCTTCCTGCTCCAACATACTTAGATAAATTCTTAGTTGTCGTGGCCATGATTCTTACATCAAGATCGTAATCTGTTAGCTCTTGAAGAATTTGATATAACCTTTTTTGAAACTTCTCATCTAGCGCATCGATATTTGCTAATATAACGGCTCCACCATTAGCTAGTTCAAGTACACCTTTATTGAACTTCCCTTCTTCATCCCTGTATCCGAGAATTTCGTTTTCAACTTGCTGTGCTTCTTGTGCGCAATCTACAGATAATATTGAAGTTGCTTTTCTTGCTGATTGAGAGTGGATCAGTTGGCAAATAGATTTTTTCCCAGTTCCTGATTCACCTACGATTAATACTGGTGCCTTTGTAACTGCTACATTATTGGCAAATTCAATGGCCTTAATAAACTTTGGGTGGTTTCCTACCAATTTTACTTCTGATGCAAACATTAGACCTCCTGTCTTTGTTGTATTTCTATAATTTTTTGTTTCTTAACTTCAGCGTAGACAATTCTGTTCTCGCTAACCCCTTTAAATATTCTGGTACATCTTTACCATTTACAATTTCTGAGAGTATTGACTTTCCTCCATCAATTTCATTTGTGTTAACAAATGCAAGGGCCTTCAAATACTTCACTCTATTTCCATAAGTCGAATCTTTGTAGACGCTTAAAAATTCATTTGCTTTTCTTTTTAATTGTTTATAATTTACGTTCTTTTCTCCATATAAGGACTCTAGATATAAGTAATCTGCTCTAACCAGTAGTTCATTAACTTTACTGTTCGACTCTCTTCTTAAGTCATCAGTTAGTGCAACTACATTTTTTCTAAATCGTTGTGGTGTAGCTGATTCGTATAGTGATTCCAGATAGTACTTAATCATTTGTTGGGATTGCTCGGGAGTTAAAAGATTATTGATATTCGGAGCTACGAGGAGACCCTCAAAGCTTTCTACACTACTAGTATAATTTTTATTAAAATACGAAACAATCCCTTTGTAAAAATTATAGTTCACATTCTTACGCTCTTTATTCGCCTCTAAGTACTTAGATAACTCCTTGATTTTGCGCTCTTTTAATAATCGCCCTAAATTTAGCTCCACCATATAATCTTTAATGGAAATCTTCATATGAGGATCTACCCATAATGGAAATCTTCTTTGAAATGAGTTATTTAGAATTTGAAGCTTTTTATAAGCTCTTTCATAAGAGTTGTATAAACCTAGTTTTGCAAAACTATCTGTAACGATGAAGTGTAAATAAGGATTTTTAACAACTCTTGTTTCATATTTACCCTTATAAACTTCCCAAAGTTTTACTGCTCTAGCGTAATCTTTTTTAAGATATGCTGTTTTAATCACTCCAAGGACAATTTCAGCTCCATCAGCATAAAATGATCGCTGATCAATTCGTCTTAAATTATCTACTGGAATAGTTGAGAGGTAGGCCAATGCTTCCTCGTACTTTTCCGTAACAATCATAGATCTCATTCTTGTTAGCCAAAGAAGTTTTCTATTGTTTTTAGATAAAGATTTCTTTTCAGCATCTGCAAGATTTAAAAACGAAATTGTCTCAAGATCCCTCTTTGTTAACTCTTTGTTCCTATTTACTCTTAGACCTACATATCTTAATTTGGACTCTGTTCTAATATCCATCTTTGCTGATTTATTAATGGAGTCTTCATATAATTTTACAACTTTGTTGGTTTCTTTATCCAAGAGATCATAACTTAAAGCAATTCGTAGTCTTGAATTACTACTTTCAGACAGATGTGAGTACTGAGTAATAAAGTTGTCATATAATGATATTGCTGTTTTATATTTAGCATTTCTAAACATTGCCTCTGCTGTATTATAAATAATTGACGGATGAACAGGCTTGGCAAATGACCTTCTGTTTGCCTCGTAAGTTCTAATAACAGTTTTTGTGTCATCATTTGCTAGGTCAATATACATTTTATAAGCGATTCCCTCCTGTGGAGAGAGTATTCTTTGTACCGCCTTCGTTCCAAGAAACGCACTTACTTTTTCGAGTTGTTTTAAGTTCGTTAGACTATTAAGTATCACCTTTGAGCTATAACTAATCATATCATCATCAGCATTATCGGATGCCTGAACATAAAGTTTCTTGGCATAATCGAGGGCCTTAATATAATCTTCATCGTTTCTTGAGTGTTGAACCAAATACCTTAAGATTGCTTTATTTAACTCATAGTCCGTAGAGAGATCGAGTACATTAACTAGTAAATTCCTTGCTGCCGCCTTAACACCTTTCTTAGAAAAAGATGTCGGTGCCAGTTCTTCTCCTTCCTCATCAACTTTTGCTGCAAACTTAGGTTCAATTGTTTTACTAATTGAGTTTCTTAACATAGAAACTGCTTTCATAAAGTCATTGATATACCTATTACTATCTTTTCGACCGTATTTTTCCTCATAAAGGTTAATCGACCTCGTCATCAAACCCCATTGCTTTTTATTATAAAAATTAATGGTTAGCTGCATATGTGATTCTTTTTTATCGTCTAAGTACTTTCTATCTTTCACTTTGTAGAGATAGTCAGGAGTTTTTCTGGCCAAGTTGATATCTTCACCTAATGGTGGAATTAGTGGCTCATAGTCCCATATAAAGGCTGCTCCATATCTGAAATCTCTATATTGTTTACTTTTATTTCCCTTACTAATACTTTTTGGTTTAATAACCCCGAAGTTTTTTCCTTTTTTTACACCAAACACCTCTTCAACTTTATTTGTCTTGCGTGGTTTCTTTTTATTGAGAGGCGTAATTGGAGCGACTTTAATACTTTGTCTACTTGGAATGGCAGAGGCTTCCTTAGTTGAAACAATATCCTCATTCAACCAAAAGTCTAAAATATATCCTTTGGACTTTGATTGATAAAAACTAAATAATTCTACTGCTTGATTTTTAAGTGATATTTCCAGTTTGTATGGTTCTCCGGAAACTTTGGGTTCAACAAATTTATAATTAGAATGATACGTTTTATTAAGTTTTACCGTTGCAACATCTCCTGCAAACGACTCAAAAAAATCTGGGTCTAAGCTCTGTATCGTCACTGTATTCCCATCTTTAGAGACTTTAATTTGGTTTTGTGCGGATTGTATTTCCCAACGTAGATGTGTTTTCTGATTTGTTTGCGTAAGAACAGCGGCAAATACTTCACTACTGAGAAGCGACGCCAGAAGAATGAATGTCAAAAAATTGAAAACTGACTTCATGTAATTAAACTTCCTGTTCATTTTTAGTGATCAAACATCCTGTTCAATCACTTCTTTAAATATTGTACTATATTTTTGAGGTGAACAAAGGAAAATTTTACTCCGAGGCAAATTTTTTCCTGTCAAAGATCAAACATCAACATAATCTATTGAAATAAGTTTAGAAGAACCTCCTTAACCAGGGCCCTAAACTCAGTCATTCGATTTAAATCCAAGTGGTGTGCTCAACAATAGATCCTGCTCTTCCGGTGTAAATTGAGCTAACTCTAACACCTCTATTAATTTTTCATCTCTTCTGTATTCAATGATTCGATTTTTTAAATAAACTTGGAGGGCAAAGTCACCAGCATAGTGAATCAACTCTAAATGTCCTAACCCAATGTACCAATTCACTGTTGAATGAGTTTGATGATCAAAATATTCAAACTTTGCCACCATCTTTTGATCATGATTCATTAAGTACCAGCTTTCAAAGCATATTTCCCAATCCACCGGTGTAGGAGGTTTTATTAGATACTTATTAATATATGGGTAATGTCTTTTAATCGAACACGGAAATTGATTAATCACTTGAAAGTAGCCAGGAAAAGAATCCAAGTACTCAATAACATCACCGTGGGATTCAGCAACATAAAGATAAATTTTATCTTGCCTGGCCATATCTAATAATTGAGAAATGATATGATTAAACGCCTTTCCTTTAGGAAAGTATAAATAGAAATGTCGACCTGCCGGAAGTTTTTCTTCTACCAGGTTAAATAATCGTATATTATTGGAATAATTAAATAGGACCAATCTCTTTTTCGTATGCTCTACCCGCTCGGGAACATATTCCAGACCAATACATCTTGGTAAATTAAGTGCATTTGCCACGAAACTCCCCCTTGAATAGCCTGCTCCTAAATCATATAAAACTTCGTTTGCTGGAATATCAC
>JBFKKF010000066.1:0-7656 GCA_041631355.1 Bacteriovoracaceae bacterium
GAACTAATGTACGATCAAAAACAAGATCGAGTGGGAAAGTAAGCTCTCCGACTACGAAAAAGGGGAAGCAAGGTACCAGACCTACTACAAAACCTGGAGCAACTGGAGTTCGCTCGGTAACAAGAGTCCGAAAAAATACAGCTAATAAGAAAGTCGACTCAAAGAATAACTCTAAGAGTTTATTACCATTTTTAATTGCTGGTGCATTGGCAGGTGTCGTTTACTTTAAACCAGAATTAGTAGGAATTAAAAAGGAAAACAATACGGCTCCCTCTCAAACGACTCAGGAAACTAAAAAATTACCAGTTCGGGATGTCGCTCAGGCAAAAGAGACAATGGGAATTTTAACTTTCAAAAACTATGATCCTTCCATGGAAATTTTTGTTAATGGTGAAAAAGCCAACTTGGTGGGGATTGATGTTTTTCTAGAGTTCAATAAAGAGTATCAAGTCTCCGTACGGAAAACAGGATATAAATCGTGGTACAGAGATAGTAAAATAGTGTTAACTCCACAGAATAAAAATCTAACGATAGAGGTGCCGGAGCTGGAAAAGGTGGCCACTGGTTATATTACTACCTCTCGTAATTTCTCACCAGGGTCAAAGATTAAATTTACAATTGAAGGGCGAGTTGTTGAGAAGGCACTACCTTTGAGAAATGAGCGTGTTCCAGCTGGAGAGTATGAAGCAACGATTACAAATCCTGTGTTGAATACGGAAAGAAAAATTCACTTTGAAGTAAAAGCGAATAGAAAAAACTTTATAAAAGACTAATTTTCCTGATTATCAAATCTCTTTTTTTGCTTAAAACGATTTCTCGTTCTCATACTAAGAAGCTTTGTGATTTCAGAAGCTGTTTCCTCTAAGGCTTTATTAGTAACGTTAAAAACGGGCCATCTTCTGTTTTCTTCAAATATCTTATTTGCCCATTCAATCTCTTCTAATACTTTCTTGGAGTCGGCATAATCACCTTGGGAATTCGTTCCAAGTTTTGAAAGTCTATTTTGTCGAATTTGCTTAAGTGCCTCTGGCTCAATTGTTAAGCCAAATATTTTTCTTTGGTCAATATTCGCAATCTCTTTGGGAAGTGGCATATTGAGAATGATAGGAATATTAACGACTTTTAACCCTTCCATTGATAAGTAAATTGAAAGTGGTGTTTTAGAAGTTCTTGAAATACCAACGAGCACAATATCGCACTCGTGAAGAGATCTAATATTTTTTCCATCATCGTGATTTAAGGTAAACTCAATAGCGGCTACTTTATCAAAGTATTTATCATTTACGGCATGCAATAGCCCCGGCTGGTAATCAGGTTCAGACTCAAACACATTGGCAAAATTTGTAAGTAAAGGTCCCAATAGGTCAACTGATCTAACCCTTTCTTTTCTACTAACCTCGTGGACATAACTACGTAGATCGGGGGAAACAATAGTGTAAACAACCATGTCATGGTGAATTGCCGCCTCTTGAAATATTCCGTCAATATGTTCCTTAGTTCGAACATTTTTATAACGGGTAAGAAAGATTTCTTTTTGTGGAAACTGAGTAATTGCTGCTCTTGTCATAGCAGAAGCTGTTTCCCCTGTTCCATCTGATATGACGATTACTTTTAAATTCTTTTTTTCTTTAATTTCCATATAATTATTGTCCAACTTTTATAAATTCTTTGCAAGCTTTGAAAATAAGCTCTCTCTCCTCAATGGGATTAAATGATAACTTATCCTGCTTTTTAAACCAAGTTCTTTGAGATTTTGCAAGTTGTCTGGTATGGATATTAATGGCCTCTTCTAAGTCAGTCTTACTGGCATATTCTCCAGCTAGAAATGCAATAGACTCTTTATACCCAATGGAATTCAGTGGTTTTTCATTTCCAGTTGCTCCTGAATCCAATAGAGATCGAACTTCATCTAAAAGTCCATTATTTAGCATCATTTTCGTTCTTTGCTGAATGATGTCAAAGTGAGTGTCCTTTGGAATGTCTGAGTAGATATGCAGAATACTCCAATTAAACTTCTTGGCCGGTGAAATATCTGACTTTTTATCCATCTTTTTTCGCGACTCAGAAAAAGTTGTCCCTGTAGTCCAATAATGTTCAACAGCTCTTCGAATCCGGTAATGGTCATTTTTGTGATAACGATCAAAGGACTCCGAGTCATGTTCTTGTAAAAATAAGCGAAAGGGAGCGATCCCTTCTTTTTGAAATAATAAGTCTGACTTTTTAGTGATCTCGTGAGGGGTTGTTTGGGAGTCAAACATACCCTTAAGTAAAGCCTGTAGGTAAAATCCACTACCACCGGTAAGAATTGGGACTCTGTCTCTAGCGTGAATTTCATTAATGATAGGAACAGTTTCTCTAGCGTAATCTGCGGCGTTTATTGGAGCATATATTGAGTGAGTATCTATCATATGATGAGGGATGTCTTTCATTTCTGCTTTAGATGGCTTCGCAGTTCCTATATTGATTTCACGATAGAAAAGAAGAGAATCAAAGTTAATGACTTCACCATTAATTTTTTCTGCGATCTCTATGCTAATGGAAGTTTTTCCGGTGGCCGTAGGCCCAGAAATAACAATAAGTGGATTATCTTTTTTCATAGATTTTAAGTAAGTCTTCTTCTTTAAGCGGTATAATGATCCTTTGACTTAACAAATTAGTGAAACCGTGTGATCGAATTAACTCATCTAACTTATAACTATGATCATCATTTATTTTGATAAAAATTTTATTGTAGTTTGAATGATTTAAATTACGCGAGATAGCTTCCTCAATGATACGAAGGTAGGGAAGTTTTTGAAACCTTTTTGGAAAGGTTCTTAATAAAAGCGCATCGGTATTAATTTGGTCAATTTCAAAGCCTAATTGTTCTAAAAAATCTTTTGTTTTAGAATTGATGGGCTTTGTCAGTTTTATTGGACGACTAACAAGTAGGGGAATGTTTTCATCATCATCTTGAGTGGTCAGAAGTTTAATGACTTCATTATTTAGGAGAAGGTTTCTGTCGATTAAATAGTACTTTTGTTCATGACTTATAATAGACAATGTTTGAAAATCTATAGACTTAGCTTCCGCCTTGGATGAGGACGTTGAAAAATGAATATTTTCTAAGTATTCATTGACGTCATCCTTGTTATCAAAGTTAATTTTTTTATAGTCTATTTCTTTATTCTCTTGGAAGTTAGTGTCAAGAAAGGTTTCTTGTTTTTGGGGGGCTTCACCTGAACCTTGCGAAAGAGATTTTCTGATATTGGATTTAATTGTTCCCGAGAGTAGCGAAAATACCTGAGAGGCTTTAAAAAACTTTATTGCAATTTTATTTGGATGAATATTAACATCGATTTCATCTGCAGGAGTTGAAAGAAAGGCTATATAGTTTCCAGTTTCTCCGTCTGGCCACTCGGAGTTTAAACTATTTAAAATAATTTTGTGTATTTGAATGTCTTTAACAAGCCTGTTATTAACGAAGATATTATGATTTTTATGAGCATTGCCTCTGCTAGACTCTAAAGAGTAAAAAAGTTTGAAGTGAGTTCCATCATAGCTTCCCTCTGCACTTTTAAAACCTTGATCCGATTTGACCTTAAGGACATCCTTAATTCGATCTAACTGAGAGTCTCTTGCCGGGTAGAACTCCTTATCCTTATCATCCCACTTGATAGAAAAACCGACACTGGGGTGAGTGAGAAGGAAAGCTTCTAGAATCTTTTTGATTTGATTTTTTTCGGAAGTTTTAGACTGAATAAACTTCATCCTGACAGGAGTATTATAGAACAAATCCTTTATATACAGCTTCGTACCAGTATTTTGGGGGCTTGGGTTTAATCCTGAGTGGCCAGATAGGGTCTCTCCCCCTTCAATTTGTATTTTACTGGTTGTCCTTGGAGTGCTGGTTTCACAGGTTATTCTGGAAATACTGGCTATGCTTGCAAGAGCTTCTCCTCTGAAACCGTAGGTATAAAGACGGTAAATATCTTCAAAGTTTTCAATCTTACTCGTAGCGTGTCTACAGAAGGCCAATGGAAGATCCTCCGGAGATATACCATCTCCATTGTCTTCAAGACTTATAAGTTCGATTCCGTTGTCGATAATATGGATATCTATTTTTGATGACTTTGCATCAATAGAGTTTTCTAATATTTCTTTGATCAGGGTAGAAGGGCGTTCAATGACTTCACCAGCTTTTATCTGATCAATAATATGCTCGGGTAAGAGTTTTATCTTAGATGGGTCTTGATTTAGTGGCGTTTCCATATTTAGGCTTTAAAGAAATTTACTTGGTTTCTTCCGCCTTCCTTGGACTTGTATACTGCTGAGTCAGCTCTTTTGAATAAGTCAGTTCCTGTGCTAACTCCTTGTCTATAATCAGCTACTCCAATGCTGGCAGTAACAGGTAATCTTTTTTCCTCATAGGTAAACTGAAATGCCTCTACTAATCGACGTAAACGCTCAGCAATCTCAAAAGCCTGCTTTAGATTCGTTTTAGGTAGTAAAACAACAAACTCCTCCCCACCATAACGGGCAAATGTATCGCCTTTTCTAATACCGTTATCTCGAAGAAGTCCTGCCATTTCTTTAAGTACATAATCTCCTGCATCGTGACCATAATTATCATTGAGGTGTTTAAAGTGGTCTAAGTCGAATATAATTAAACTAAGAGGCTCTCCGGTAATTTTAGATTTTTTCACCTCAAGGTCTAGCTTATTATTAAAATACATTTTGTTATAACACTTTGTTAAGCCATCGGTATTAGCTTCTTCGTGAAGTTTGTCATAGGTTAGTCGCTCAGTATCACCTTTAGGTAAATACTTTAAAGCAATGCTGCCAATCTTAACCATATCACCCTTGTTAAGCTTAACTTCATTTTCTATTTTAGAATTATTTAAAAAAGTTCCATTTGCCGAACCAAGGTCAACAAGAGTTGCCACATCCTCATTAAGTACCACTTTAAAATGCTTTCGAGATATACCATGGAAGTCCAGTGGTATGGTACAGTCTGCATTTCTTCCCACTAGAGTTTCACCAGGGAGAAGATCAAAAATTGTGCCGTTTAGATCACCACCAACAACAAGAAAACAAGCGGGCTTGTTCTCAGCTTCCTTATCAGCAGCTGCAAGTGCAGCATGGATATCTGTAATTACAACGGTTGTATTCTCATCGGCCATCTAGTTTACTCCCCACTTCTTGGTCGCGTATAGTTTATCAATTATATAAATTTAAGTAAATTTCTTTTAAATTCCAATATGCTTCACGGCATTTATCGGCTTATTTTCCTAATGAACTTAGGTATTTATAAGCATATTTCTTACCTAGCTCAACCCCCGGTTGATTAAAAGGCTCAATTAATAGGTATTTACCCATAATTGCAGTAAGTGATTCGAAAAATAGAATGAGTGCACCGAGGCTAGCTTCATTGAGCTTATCCACTTCGATGTGAATATAATTTCGCTTTGCTTCCCTCAAGGCCATTAAGGTACCTTCAAATTCAGCTTCCATAAGATCGTTCACTGTAAATGGTGATAACTTTTTAGAAGATGCAAGCTCCAGACCCGCATTCAAAGCAAAATTATTTGTTCTTTCTTTAATATTTATTAAAAATAACAGTTTATTTATTGGGCCTTCCATGAACAATTGCATTTGCGAGTGTTGATCAGTTGCTCCATAAGCAGGAATTGGTGTTAATCCAATATTTTGGTTTTTTTCAATAGAGAATTTCCCTAAACTTTCGGCCCAGAGCTGAACAAACCAGGCAGAAAAGTCTTTTAGTTTTGATGAGTAGGGCATCATCACTGTTTGGTCTACCTTGATCTTAGGTTCTGTGTATAAATAAGCTAGATGAGCAGCAGTTTGCAGTAAAGGATTATTAAAAGTATTTTTTGAAAGAAGAGTACTTCTAAACTCATTTACTCCTGTGTAGAGCTTGTGGATATCGACTCCCATAAATATGGCAGGTAAAAGTCCAACATGAGATAAGACAGAAAACCTTCCTCCAATATCTTGTGGGACAATGAGTGATAGATATTTATTCTCATTAACGTGTTGTCGTAGATCGCCATTAGTTTCGTCAGTGCAAAAAACAAAATAATTTTTGAGTTCTTCTTTTGTGACTCCTAAATCGATAAGTAGATTTTTAACGATGGCGTAGCAGGCCATGGTCTCGGCTGTCCCACCTGACTTAGAGACAATGTAGAATACACTCTGTCTTGGGTCTATCTTTTCAAGCTCTTCAGCTATAAAATCTGCATCAATATTATCTAAAACAGAAAAGGTTTTATCAATGGGTTTACCGAGTGCTTTCACTAGCATTTGGGGACCAAGTGCACTTCCTCCAATTCCAATTTGAACAAAGTGTTTCTTATCCTTGATGGATTGATAGATGGCCTCGGTACTCTCTAGGTAATTTGTCCGCTCACATATTTGAAAAAAGCCAATATCTTCTCGTTCAATGACATGAATAAACTCACTTTGCATCGACAAGAGGAATTGCTCTTGAAAAGATTTGTGATCCAGGTCAGCACTAGTGTGATAACTAAACTTTAGTGTCATATTAAATTCCTAATACTCTTTTTTTAGCTCTCGGGCGATGACGATTTTTTGTACTTGGTTAGTACCTTCTACAATCTGTAAAACCTTAGCATCTCTCATAAAACGCTCTACTGGGTACTCCTTAGTATAGCCAACACCTCCATGAATTTGAACTGCATCAGTAGTGACTTTCATGGCGGTATCAGTAGCTTTCATTTTTGCCATAGAAGCTCGTTTAATATTGATGGCCCCATTATCATAATCCTCGGCAGCTTTAAGAACAAGTAGCCTCGAAGCTTCTGTTTCACAGGCCATATCGGCCATCATCCATTGTAGTCCTTGGAAATTAAAGATAGCTTGGCCAAATTGTTCTCTTGTCATTGAGTATTTGATCGCTTCATCTAAAGCTCTTTGGGAAAGGCCAACAGCAATGGCACCGATGGTGATTCGACCTTTGTTAAGGGCACTCATGGCAATTTTAAAACCTTCTCCCTCTTTACCGAGAAGATTTTCTTTGGGAACTAAACAGTTTTCAAATAACACTTCTCGAGTTGCAGAAGCTCGCCAACCCATTTTTTGCTCTTTCTTTCCGTAAGAAAAACCTTTCATTCCATCTCTTACGATAAATGCTGAAATACCTTTGGCTCCAGTTCCACCAGTTCTGGCCATGACAATATAGGTACTCGAGTAACCGGCCGTAGAAATCCACATTTTTGAACCATTTAAGATATAGCCTTGGGCAGTTTCTTTAGCTGTCGTTTTTAAAGCGGCAGCATCTGAACCAGAGTGAGATTCGGATAAACAAAATGATCCAATCTCCACTCCACTCGCAAGATTTGGAAGATAGCTACTTTGCTGTTCCTTAGTTCCGAACTCCATTAAAATGGCCTGTACCATAGAAGAGACTGAAACAGTTACTGCGTAGGCAACAGATGATTTTGCAATTTCTTCGAGAACATAACAAAAATCCGTATATCCAAGGCCTGATCCACCATATTCTTCACTGGTGGTTATTCCAGCTAAGCCGAGTTGCCCCATTTCTTGAAAAATCTCTTTGCGGAATTTTTCATCAGCATCATCATGCTCCATAAAAGGTTCAATTTTGTCTAAACGGTAACGCCTGATAGTTTCAAC
>JBFKKF010000067.1:0-7636 GCA_041631355.1 Bacteriovoracaceae bacterium
CACTTAGAATTTGGTAATAATCTACATAGGGAGTTTGAAGAGCGGTGAAATCCAAACCTATATAAGCTGCTAGGTCCTTTTCGTTATTATTTGAAGCACAATCTCTATTGATTCCTAAAAAGAATGAATCTAGTTGAAGATCTAATTCTAAAATTAAATCCTGATTCATCTATATATGAAGAGATTTCTTCTTCAGCTTTTCAATTAAAGTTGTTCTATTCAACTGAAGTAATTTAGAAGCTTGATTTTTATTACCATCAGTAAAACTTAGAGCTTGAAGTATTAAAGAGTCTTCAATTTCAGAAAGTACCTTCTTAAGGTCAACACCCTCTTTTGGTAACTCAAATATATGTTTGTAATGATCTGAGGATAGTGGATTGTGCCGATAAATCTTAGCGGGTAAATCCTCCGGTAAAATTTCATTTCCACCTCTTAAAATAATAAGCCGCTCTATTATATTTTCAAGCTCTCTTACATTACCTGGCCAATCATATTCCAGCATCATTTTCAGACTATTCTCTGAAAAAGAGATCATATTTGATCGGTCAGCTGAGGTAAATTTGTTTACAAAATAGGACATCAATAAAGGTATATCTTCTTTTCTCTCCCTAAGAGAAGGAATCCTAATTGGAATAACATTCAAACGATAGAATAAGTCTTCCCTAAAAACTCCCTCACTAACCATCTTTTCTAGGTTTCTGTGAGTAGCCGCAATTACTCTGGTATCAATATCTAGTGAGTGGCTAGACCCTACTGGTTCGATACTTCTATTTTGTAGCACTCTTAATAGTTTCACTTGTAAAAGAGAAGGCATATCCCCAATTTCGTCCAAAAATATTGTCCCACCATTTGCCTGCTCAAATCTTCCCTTTCTATCAGAGATTGCCCCAGTAAATGATCCCTTTATATGTCCAAACAACTCACTCTCTAATAGCTCTCCCGGAATGGCGCCACAATTTACAGAAATTCGATTACTAGTTCTTCTCTCCGATAATTCATGGATAGCATTAGCAACCAATTCCTTTCCGGTTCCCGAAGGTCCAGTGATCAAAACCGTTGACTCAGTCAGGGCAACCTTTTCAATTCTCTCAAAAACCTGTTTCATTTTTGCTGACCGACCAATCATTGAGCAAAAAATATCTTCAGAGGTTGGTTGTTCGATTTTTACGACTTCACTTACAGAGTTTTTAGCTCTAAGGCTTCCCTTGGATTCCGATCTAAGTAATTTAACCGGTACTCCTAGTTTAGTCGAAACTCCCTCTAGAATAAGGCTTTGTAGATCCTCTAACTCAAATGGCTTAGTTAGATAGTGATAAACACCTTTTTTAGTTGCAGCAATGGCCGTTTCAATTGAAGCAAATCCTGTCATTGCAATGGAAACAAAGTTAAATTTCTTTTCTTTTAAATTATCAATTAATAATAAACCATCTCCCCCCTGATCGAGACTAATATCTGTGATCAGGCAAAAGGGTGAATTTTTATTGGGTAAATTCATCAAGTAGGTTAAACAATCGAGGGAATTAATAAAAAGCTCTACTTCGCAGTTAAGAGTTTTCATTAAATATTTTTTTATACTTAATCCAAGTACTTTATCATCTTCAACAATAATAATTTTTGGCTTTAGGCCAAATGTCTCCATCTCATCAAATCCAGGCTTACTCTCAGAATTTTGTTCGCCTGTATAAGATTGATGTAAAAAATTTAAGTCTTCCATTACTTACTCCTCACATTCTCCTGAGTAAAATGCTAGCTAAGTTACTCATCGGTGTCAATTTTTAGACACCTTGAAAAAACTTTCACCTACTTACTTTTAGTAATAAATAATGCTACGCAATATCAGTATGTGTAGTAACGGACTGTTTTTATAAGAAACTGGACGGTTTTTTCTGGTCCACCTAATATCCAGTAAGATATGACGCAAAATAAGGCCAATAATGAAATTATTAAATTAAAAAGTACCCATTTTTTCTTTTTACGAACCCAAAACAAATAAGCAAATTCACCGCCTAATAAAGCAAGTGGAATGGCCCAAAACGGTGTATATCTAGCAAGGAAGTAAATTGAATCCATGAAATTATCTTAAAGGCGCCCGAGGAGATTGGATAATCACATCGCGTTATTTCTGGTCGATATAATTATATCCAACCTCAAGGCGCTTATTTCCAGTTATATTAAAATCTTGATTTTAATTCATCTAGGTGAGTTAGATTTTCCCAAGTAAAACCATCTGTTGCAGTTCTACCAAAGTGACCATAAGCAGCTGTTTGTCTATAAATCGGTCTTAATAAATCCAATCTTTGAACAATGGCCTTAGGTCTCATATCAAAAATATCATTAACCGCAGCAGTGATCGCATCTTGATCAACTTTATTAGTACCAAATGTATCTACTAAAAAAGACATCGGTTTAGAAATACCAATAGCATACGCTACTTGAACTAATGCCTTATCAGCTAAGCCAGCAGCAACAACATGCTTTGCCACCTGTCTTGCAGCATACGCTGCTGATCTGTCCACTTTCGTAGGGTCTTTACCAGAGAAAGCTCCCCCACCGTGGGCACCATGACCACCATAGGTATCTACAATAATTTTTCTACCAGTTAACCCAACATCCCCCATTGGACCACCAATAACAAACTTTCCAGTCGGATTGATATAAATCTTAGTTTCATTATCAATTAGACTTGGATCAACAATCTTATTAATGACTTCCTCTCTAACACCTTCGTGAAGTTCTTTTTGAGTAACCTCTTCAGCATGTTGAGTAGATACTACAATTGCATCTAATCTTTTAATTTTTCCATCCACGTATTGCGCTGAGACTTGAGTTTTACCATCCGCTCTAAGTCCAGGAAGAATATTTTCATGTCTAACTAACGCTAGTCTTTCTGCCAATCTATGGGAAAGATCAATCGTAAGTGGCATATAAGTATCAGTTTCATTAACGGCATATCCAAACATCAAGCCCTGGTCACCAGCACCTTGATCAAGATCGACACCTTCCCCTTCATTTACACCTTGAGCAATATCAGGTGATTGCTTATCTAGGGCCAAGTTAACACCACAAGTATTAGCGTCAAAGCCTTTATCGGAGTGATCATAACCAATTTGTCTCACAGTTTCCCGTGCAACCTCATGATAATCAATATTAGCAGTAGTCGTTATTTCTCCAGCAATTTGAATCAAACCAGTTGTCACCAAAGTTTCACAAGCAACTCTAGATTTTGGATCCTGTTCAAGTAAGGCATCTAAAATCGCATCTGAAATTTGATCTGAAATTTTATCTGGATGTCCCTCAGTAACTGATTCTGAAGTGAAAATATAATTCTTAAGCATAAGTGTCTCCTACGTGATTAAACAAAAATTACACTAGTCACGTTTTATACACTTAATTACATAGCTTAACAATTAATTTTTCTTGGAAAAATAAGCAAATAGATGTGGGTTACGATAATCATAAAAGACAGGACGTCCCTTGGCCCATCGCATTGAGTAAGTTTTATCTTTTATCTTAACAACCGTGTATTGAATATTATCCTTATCAACAAATTGGTAAAGGTATTTATATTTATCGGAGTGGTAATACCTAGCAAGTTTTGCTTGGTGTATGGACTTATACCCCACCATTTCAGGTAGCCTTTGATAGTCTGTCCAGACAGAAGACATGTCAATTTTTCCTAACATTGAGATTCTTGAAAAGTATCTGAAAGCTTTGAAGGAGCCATCATATTCTTTTAAGGCATCCAAAGCAATTTTTAAGTTTTTCTTTCTAATTGCTCTTCCTCTGCGACTCATATCGGGACAAAATATCTGAGATACTGCAGGGATGTAATGATAGGTAAAAGAGAACTCCCCCACTTTAAATAATACGTTTAACCACAACTGTTTTTTAATCTCAATATCTTTTGAAATATGTTCGACTAGTATCTGATCACTTTCTAGCTGGTTATAAAAGTCATCATAGTACCTATTAATGACAACCTCTGCCACACTTCTTCGTTCTAATCCAAACTTCCCATCTATAACACCTACCTCATTAACTATAATTGTTTCCAAGGTATAAAGTGCTTTACTCAGTTCACTTTGCTTACTCCAAAACTCATAGGTTTCAGCTTCTTTATTGTAAACAAATTCTTGTAATTTATGGGAAGCTTCATTTTGTTTTTTAACCAAAAAACGTGCCTTGTTTTTATTTTTAATTTTAATAAGCTCACTGTAAAAATCATGGTTTTCATCAGTACGCCCCTTCCATTCTTCTAACCTCTTAAGCTGATATGTTTTTCCTTTTTCTATGATTTTTTCGAGTCGCCTTTCGATCCATTCCAAGTCATAACGAACGTTTTCAGAGATAAAGTCTTTCTCTTTCTGGATGGAAAGATACAAAGTATCAAGAGCCGTCCTGATATATTTATCCGGACGAGTTCTATCAGGGTTTAGAGCGCCGTCTTCTACAATCTTTCTAAAAAAGAAAATTTGATTACTTAATTTTTTCGCTCTAGTCGATGTTTTGTACTTTTCTTCCTCATATCTCTCTCTTAAACTAAGAAAGTCATTGGGAAAGTTATAACTTTTCATAAAATATATATTATTCAAGAAAATATCAAACTGCTTTTTTAAAACAATAAGCTTAAGCCTTGATTCTTTTAATATTTTCTTCTTTTTATTGGGTCTTAGGGCCTGGTAAGACTGTTTTTTTAGTAATAATAATTCATCGACCAGCTCATCAATGTCTTTGTGAATAAGAGCAAAGTTTGGAAACTCTTTGTCCTTTTTAAGACGATCAATCATCTTGGCTATAAACTTAGACTTTTTCTTAAAATGATAAAGGTTCTTTTTGATCGCGTCTCTATCAATATCATCATTTATTTTAGGTAAATAAAAGCCTTCTCCTCGGTAAGCCTTGAGAAGTTTTATATATTTTCTCTCATCGCCAGGCTTACAAGTCGACTTGCTAAATTTTTTAAATAAATCATTGTGTTTTTTAATGATGACATACTTATTTCCAGACCAAGATACAGGGGCCTTAGTCTCCGAGTAGGCAGTACTTAGAAATAAAATTATAAAAAAGATAAAACTAAGAAAGTTCTTTAACAAAATCAGACTCCCATAGTCCTAAACAAGTTCTATTACTCAAGATTACTAAAACAGATTCAGGATTAATCATTTTATCAATGGCAATTCTCAAATTCTCTAGGTCTTCTACACTGGTTGCCTCAATTTCTTGAGCATTTAATTCATCTGCAATCTGCACACAATTTAAATTGGCACTATTTTCAACCGTTGTTTGCAATGGGTTTGCTGCAATGATGACCTTATTAGACTTTTTTAAGGACTCTGTAAATTCACTCTGAAAGCGTGAGCTGCGTGCCGTGGCCGAAATAGGTTCAAATACTGTTATCAATTCTTTACCTGGATATTTAATTTTTAAAGCATCTAAAGTTAGGTCTATCGCTTTGGGATGATGGGCAAAATCATCAATCACTAATGTATTTTTATAATATCCTCTTTCTTCTTGTCTGCGTTTGACCATTTTTAGTGATGCTACTGATCCTTGTAGTCTGTTGGTATCAAATCCGAGCTGAGATAATAAAATAATTCCCGAACTTATATTTAAAATATTATGAGTTCCCACAACATTGGTTTCAAACCTTTCGACTCTACCACTAATTAATAACTCAAAGATCGTTTTACTTTTATCGGTTTCCAGTATTCTCGGGCCTACTTCACTATTAACTCCGTAAATGGTCCAAGAATTATTATTGTATTCTCTTTTTAGTTCAATAATGCTTTGATAGTCATCATTAGCAATTATTTTTCCCTCAAATCCTTCAAGGACCGCCCTGAACTCATCTTTAATATCCTCGATGGTATTAAAAATATCAGCATGGTCAAACTCTAACGAAGTCAAAATAAGATGATTAATTTGGTAGGATCTAAATTTAGATATCTTTTGAAAATATGCGCTGTCATACTCATCAGATTCAATAATAAAGAATTTTCCCTCTCCCAGTCTGGCGGGAGGTCTACCATTCATTATTCCCCCAATAAAATATCCAGGATCCTCTCCCATCTGTTCAAGCATTTGTGTGATAAAATATGTCGTTGTGGTTTTACCATGGGTTCCGGCGACACCGATTACTTCCTTATCCTTTAAAACTAACTCTCCCATAAAACTAGGAAAAGAAGTAAAGGGAACTCCACAGCTCTCAATAAATTTTGCATGCTCACTGGTTCGTGGAACTGAATTTCCAACGACAATTAAATCATATTTTTGAATAAGCTTTTCATCCACTTTATTCAAATCGAATAGTTCAATATCTTGAGTTTCTAAATATGTAGACATAGGAGGTGAGAACTTTTGATCTGCCCCTGCCACTTTATATCCAGCTTGTTTAGCGATACAAGCACAAGCTCCCATTCCCGTTCCACAGATACGATAAAAAAAGATATTTTTAATTTGATTTCTTCTCTCTGATAACTGCTCATCTGTGAGCAAACTAGCTAAGTTCATTAGTTCCCTCTAATTAAATTCGATTACACCTAACAACTAAATTTTAAAGGAGAATAGCTTTAACGTCTATTATCTTAATAGACAATGCTTAATTAATTTAGCTACAACCCTAGTATTTAATGGAATAACTTTTAAAGGGACTTTATAAGTAAACTCAGTGGGCTTTTTAGGGCAATATGCGTAGTCTGGAATAACTTTTTTCATGTCCTTACTACTTAGATCGATAATACTACCAGCAACCCTTTCGAGCTCTCTATAGGTCAATCGACCTTCCTTGTACTCAGATAAGGCCAGGTCAAAAGCAGTCAGATAAGTAGTAATCCCTTGAGGAAGATTTTGTTGATTAAGTACCTTATGAATATAAATACTTTTAATGCGACTAGGATACTCTTTGCTGATCTTACTAAAGGTTTCAGGGTCCTTTTCTGAATCATCGCCTATAAGTACGAAGTCATCATGAGACTGATCAAGGATACTTCTGATCTTATCCAATTTATAGGCCTTAATATCTCTTTCCGTTATCAAATTACGAGTAATCAAATAGTCGTAAGGTATCTCATAATAGCTTAGGCTCTTTTCAACAAATCTTTCTAAAATACTAGGTGAAGCTGAAAGTATGTAAAAATCTTGGACTTGAGAATCAAGCTGTTGAAACAACTCTGGCATACCATAGTAAACCTTCTTCCATGCCAAAGCCCTTCTCACTGTATCTAGACCTCTATTGGGAATATTAGATCTTTTGATAGTGTCATCAAAGTCAGAGATGATAGACAGGGCAAAAGTATTACTCGTATGAAAAATAATAATGGCAAGAAGTGCGAAGAAAAATTTCATTATGCTTTCCTAATTAGTGTTTACAATAAAATTTAGTACATTTTTTGTAGAAGTTGAAACGATCTCTTGTTGCGCGAGGCGCAACTGTGCCAGTTCCTAAGTGTCAGTCTAGCTACGGTTAATTATTATAATAACTTAGCCTTCCCAGATTAGGCCACCAACCTCTCTTCGAAATTGGTTTAGAAGTACTTTATTAAACCAGTAATACTTGGTGGCATTTGAAAGAATCACACTTCCAATATTTTTTTCCGTATCAATCCAAAATGAAGTTCCCGTAAAACCTAGGTGCCCA
>JBFKKF010000068.1:0-7605 GCA_041631355.1 Bacteriovoracaceae bacterium
AGCCATTGAGGGGATTGAAAAAGAGTTAAGAAGCTTTATGCAATCTCAAGTGAGAAAAGCAGATATTGGCTTATTTTATGATGTAACGGGAAAAGCCGCTCCTAATGATATCAATGATGTACCAATTCACTTTTTAATTCCTGCATTTATAATCAGTGAGTTAAAGACAGCATTTCAAATTGGATTTTTACTATATATCCCTTTTCTTATTTTAGATATGGTTGTGGCATCAGTTTTGATGGCAATGGGGATGATGATGTTACCACCGGTAATTATCTCAATGCCGTTTAAGTTATTATTATTTGTTTTAGTTGATGGATGGCAATTAGTTACAGGTTCGATTTTACGGTCATTTAACTAATAAAAAGGAAGAAGTTATGGATAATGGATTTGTTGTAGAGGTGACTAACCAAGCGGTCAAAGTGACACTGATGCTCGCAGCACCTATGCTGATAGGAGCACTTGTTGTGGGTATTGTTGTTTCACTTTTCCAAGCAGTTACTCAAATTAATGAACAAACTTTATCTTTTATACCAAAGATTCTCGTTATTGTTATGGCATTAGTCTTGCTCAGTCCTTGGATGATGGAAACGATTACCTCTTTTACTCATGATTTATACGTGAATATTCCTTCGGTGGTGATGAATAGATGATCAGTGTTAATATTGTAGACTTACCCATTCTGATAGCTTTCTGGCTGACTTTCACAAGATGGACTGCAATATTATTTCAACTTCCTATCTTTGATAATACAAGTATCCCTGTTGTTGTTAAGACATTAACCGGTCTAATTATTAGTTATTCTTTCTTTCCTATGGTTGAAGCTCAAATGGTTAAAGAAGTCATGGCGGTTGGTGTGGAAAACTTTTGGTACTTAACAATATTTAATACGGTGGTAGGACTACTTATTGGTTATCTTGTTAAGTCAATTTTATCATTATTTATTGCTGCTGGTAGTATTATGACACAACAGATAGGGTTTGCTTCTGTGACTTACTTTGACCCTACTGCTGTCGCGAGAGTTGGTCCCTTTGAAAAAATTATTCAATGGACGGTGATAATAATGATTATCTCTACAGGGGCACTACTTCCTATGTTTAAAGGTGTTCTTAACTCTTTTTTTAGCATTAGTGCTCTCGATATTGGGAAGTTTTCTAGTATTCACATTTTTTATCATGATTTTTTTAAAGGTGTATTTCAGGCCGCATTTTTGTTGGCAACTCCAATATTATTTACAAATTTACTTTTGAATATGGTGATGGGAATAGTTGCTCGAACAATTCCTCAAATGAATATCTTGATGGTTAGTTTTGTTGTGAATATTGGAATAGGTTTAATTGTATTTTATGCAATTTCTGAAGAATTTTTCAATGTTGCATATAAAATGTACGTAACGAGATTGGGCGAATGGTTCCAATTTATAATATAGGATACTAAATGGCATCTGAAGACTCAGGCGAAAAAACCGAAGAACCCTCCCAGCACCGAATTGATGAAGCTCGGAAAAAGGGTGATGTTGCTTCTTCTAAGGAGTTAAACAGTGTTCTGATTTTATCAGGAGCATTTACGATGCTCGTTATGTCTTCTTTATTTATTTTCGAAGTGATGTCTGAGTATATTGAATGGCTGTATGGCCTTGACTTTACAAGGGCCTATACAAAGGAAATGAGTGTTAGAATTTTTAAAGAAACATTTTTTACAATTGGAAAATGTGTCGCTCCGGTTTTTCTTACCTCGTTAGTTTTAGGTTTCATTGCCCAAGTAATGCAAGTTGGACTCTTATATGCTCCAGAAGTTTTACAATTAAAATTTGACCGCATAAATCCTCAAAATGGATTAAAGCGAATCTTTTCTAAAAAATCAGTTGCAGAAGTGGTAAAAGGTTTATTTAAATTTTCTATAGTTTTGTTTATTACTTATTTTATCATTTCAGATAATATGAATAGTTTTATTGGATTTCTTCATGTCGAACCAGCAGAAGCTTTTAGCTATGGAAAAGTATTTGCTTTTAAACTAGCTGTTTCCATTTTAATCGGCTTACTTTTAGTTGCCATCGCTGATTTTGGTTGGGAAAAGTTTGTTTACAAAGAAAAGCTTAGAATGACAAAGCAACAAGTGAAAGAAGAATTAAAAGAGCGAGAAGGTAATCCTGAGATTAAACAAAAAATTCGTGCGATACAACGGGAAATGGCCCAGAAGCGAATGTTATCAGATATCCCTACAGCCGATGTTGTTATTACTAATCCGACTCATATTAGTATTGTTATCAAATATGATGGAATGACAATGGTTGCTCCTCAAGTGATAGGGAAAGGACAGGAGCATTTGGCCTTAAGGATCAGAGAAATTGCGAAGGAACACAATATTCCAATCGTGGAAAATGTACCGTTGGCAAGAGCTCTATATAAAACAGTTAAGGTTGGGGAGGGAGTTCCTCGTTCTCTTTATAAAGCAGTAGCTGAGATACTAGCTTTTGTTTATAAGTTAAAGAAAAAGAAAAAAGCAATAAGTTAAGGATGATTTATGCTGGATAAATTTAATTTAAAAAATAATTCTGATGTCTACATGGCGGTAGCACTCGTTCTCATTTTAGGAGTTATGATTGTGCCAATCGCTCCATGGGCGATGGACCTTTTTATTGCCATAAGTTTGGCCGCATCAATAATTATTCTACTCTTAAGTGTGTACATCAAGAAACCATTAGATTTTTCAACTTTTCCAGCGGTTCTTCTAATCGTTACTTTATTTAGATTATCTCTTAACGTTGCTTCAACTAAAAATATTTTACTACGTGGAGGGAGTGACGGCTCAGGTGCAGCAGGGGAAATTATTAGGGCCTTCGGAGAATATATTGTTGCAGGTAATTTCGCCGTTGGGATTATCATGTTTATCATTTTTGTAATTATCAACTTTATCGTTATCACCAAAGGTGCTGGTAGGGTTGCTGAAGTCGCTGCAAGATTTACATTAGATGCAATGCCAGGGAAGCAAATGGCGATTGATGCGGATCTGAATGCAGGACTTATTAATGAAGAACAGGCAAAAAATCGAAGATCTGAAGTTGCTCAAGAAGCGGACTTTTATGGTTCGATGGATGGTGCCAGTAAATTTGTTAGAGGTGATGCGGTTGCCGGTATTTTAATTACTGCAATCAATATCATTGGTGGGATTATTGTTGGTGTTGCCCAAAATGATATGGACTTCTCTAAAGCTACAGAAGTATTTACTCTACTAACTGTAGGGGATGGACTTATTGCCCAAATCCCAGCGATCATTGTATCTACTGCCGCCGGTATTATTGCAACTCGAAACACTAATGAAGATGGTCTAAGTTCACAACTTGGTAAGCAATTCTCTTTTAATTCAAAAGCTCTTTATATAACTTCTGCTATTTTATTTTTGTTTGCGCTTATTCCTGGATTTCCAGTAGTTCCATTTGTGGTCATTTCAAGTTTAACAGCATTCACTGCCTTCAGAATAGACCGAGGTAAAGAGGAATCTGAGGCAAAAGAAAAACTAGAAGAACTTGAAGAAAAGAAAAATAATAATGAAAATCTGGAAGAGCTTCTTTCACTTGAGTTAATTGAGTTAGAGGTAGGCTATGGTCTAGTTAATATTGTAGATAGTGAGCAAAACGGAGATCTACTAGAGAGAATTTCTCATATTAGAAAGCAATTTGTTACTGACTGGGGGCTTATTATTCCGTCAGTTAGAATTAGAGATAATCTGGAACTTAAACCGGGTGGGTACTCAATTAAAATTAAAGGTATTGAAGTGGCAAAAGCTGATCTTATGCCAGACCATTTTCTTGCTATGGATCCGGGAACAGTTATTGAGGAAATTGATGGCATTAAGACAACTGAGCCAGTATTTGGACTTGATGCTGTTTGGATCAATGAAGAGCTAAAAGATGACGCTCAATATAATGGCTATACTGTAGTGGATCTATCAACTGTTATCGCTACACATTTAACAGAGATTCTTAAGTCCAATCTCCATGAGCTTTTTGGACGTCAGGAGCTAGTCTCGGTACTTGATAATTTCAAGCAAGATTATCCGAAAATTGTTGATGATTTAGTGCCAGATATTTTACCACTTGGCAGTGTGTTGAAAGTTTTACAAAATTTACTTAGAGAAGGTGTTCCAGTGCGAGATTTACGAACAATTCTTGAATCTCTTGCCGAGCATGGTACAATAATGAAGGACACTGATGCCTTAACTGAAATGGCCAGAGAGTCGCTCTACAGGACAATTACAGAGAAGGTCAGAGGTGATCAGGGGGATATTCCACTATTCACTCTGGATAGAGGAATTGAAGAGTCTCTTGCTCAAAATATAATTCAAACTGAAAAAGGTCAGGAATTATCGTTGGACCCCAAACTGACCCAAACGATATTGGCCAGTTTGAATGAACGAATTGAGGAAGCGACAAGTATGGGAGAACAAATGATTGTATTATGTTCTCCAGTAATAAGAAGACATTTTAAGCGATTAACTGAAAAGTTTATTCCGAATTTGATCGTTGTAAGTCATAATGAACTTAGTCCGGAAGTAAACATTAGATCACTAGGGACGGTGAGGGTATAATTTATGTTTGTTAAAAAATTCGAAGGCGATACTTTAGACGAAGCATTAAAAATGGTCAAAAAGGAATTAGGACCAGATGCTATTATTTTGAAGACGGTTACAAATAAAGGCTTAAAGGGCGCGTTTAGAAAAAGTAGAATTGAAATAACGGCAGCTATTTCAGAACAAACTTATGAAAAAAAGGCCAGAGTAGACCATGTTTTAAGTGAAGACCAAAGAGATCAATTCTACCAAGCGCCTGCTAGTAGAATCAATAATATGATTAATGAATACTCGGGAAACAGATCTGTAGAATCAGCTCCTGTAGAATCAAATCCTGCTGGATATGGATCGATGGGTTTGAATAAAGTTGTTAATACAGTATCGCGGGCTTCTAATAAGATCAAAAACTCACTCGATGATTTTTTAAGTATGGAAGAAGGGTATACAGATTCTAATTCCAAATTAGATAACTTTCTTACCTCTCCTAAAAGCGAGCCTGTACCTCAAGTGGAAAGAAATTTGGACGCCAAAAGAGTGACTCACAATGATACTGAATCTGAAGCTATTTGGGCGGAAGCATCGTCTGAGCTTAAACAGGAAGTAAAAAGTCAGAGACATCAAATAGAACTTTTAGAGAAAAAACTTTTTGAGATGGCCGAACAGGTCTCAAGGCCAGCTAATGAAGCTGAGCAAGAGCCTAGTGGAGTAAAAGGTTTGAGAACGACACTTCGATCGCTAGATTTAAGTGAAACGATTGTGCAAAAAGTTATCAAAAAAGCAATTTTTGAATTAACAAAAGAGGAATTAGAAGATGCTGATTTAATCTATGACTTTGCGCTTAGAGAATTAAATGAAATGATCGTTACAGCAATGCCTTTATTCTCTGGCTCAGATGTTCAGGAAACTCCTGTGGTGACAACACTTATATCCGAAAACTCTGCAGGTCAGACAAGTATGGCGTTGAAGTTAGCAGTTATTCAGGAGAATGTGAAAGTGATCCGCTTTAGAGATCGAGAAGTTGATGGACTTGAAAATAGCTTCACTGCAAAAGTCTTTAATATTGATGTGGAAACTGTTGATACATTAGCGCACCTTATGAGTGTTGCGAGGTCGGCAATTAGTGAAGGAAAGTCTTTGATTTTAGATTTAAAACTAGCTTTTAAAGATAATAATGAGTCAAGGAAATTTATTGAGACCTTAAAAAGGTCATTTGATAAATTAGAAATATTAGGAACTATTTCTGCTATACATAATGAAATGTACAATAGAAAAATTCTTTCCAAGTACAATACTTATTTAGATGGTGTTATAATTTCTAATGTAGACCAATGCATGAGTTTTGGTAGTTTATTAAATACTCATGTCGCGTATAACAGTCTACCATTAAAGTTTTTTGGAACAGGACCAACAGTACCTGATGATATTGAAGCAGCAACAGCGGAAAGAATTTTAGCTGGAATGTTTGAATTATAAAAAATTAATTGATTAGCGGCCCGAAAGGATTTTGGGTTTAGAGAGGACAGGAAGTTTATGGAGAAGACAAGCGAGTGGCTGGTTTCGTTCAATTCGAGTTATCAAGAAGACGTTAATTCACTTATCAATGATCAAAAGCAAAAAAGACCGGTGTGTATATCTGTCACCGGTGGTAAAGGAGGAGTAGGAAAGACCTCTATCTCCTTAAAGCTTGCCAAACAACTTGCACAAAATCATAAAGTATTACTTATAGATTGTGATTATAATATGTCCAACACGGCAATTAAGCTGGGACTTCCTATTAATAATACATTTTATTCCTTGGTGACAGCAGAAAAAGAATTCGAAGACTGCTTGTATCAAGATGGTAATTTTCATTTACTATCTGCTTGTAATGGATGTGTAGATTTATTTGACTCTAAATTTAGATTAGAAGAACTTGTCATCGATATTATCAATGAGCACGGAAGAGATTACGATTATGTTCTTCTAGACTGTCCCGCTGGATTACTGAGAGAGTCACTAACTTTAAATGCTTATTGTGATAAAAGAATTGTTATCGTTACTCCAGACAGAGCTTCCATCACAGACTCTTACTCCTTAATAAAAGTCTTACAGTTAAAGTATGGAATTAAAGAAAATCACCTTTTAGTAAATATGGTCAACTCCAAAGCTCAATATGCCAAAGTAGTAAGTACGCTGAGCGAGACAATTGAGAATTTCCTAGGTAGCAGAACTCAAATACTAGGGGGAATCCCTCAGTTAAAAGTCGAAGCTGGTACTTTTGATAGTGAGTTTTTAAGAGTAGGAAAAAATGGCCTCCATAATAGTTTCCTTCAAGTGGTAAAAAAGTTAACCGAAGAGAAAGAAAGAACTGGTATCCCAGGAAGAATTCTTTCCAATCAAATGCCAGGACAATTGGAACAGGAAGTTCGGTAACTTTATTGCTTAAGGAGAAGCTCAATGTCATCACTCACAGCGAAATTAAGAAACTTAAAAGACTACAGATGTACAATGGATCCAGAGGTTAAGGATAAAATTATAGTGGAGTATGCACCACTTGTTCGTTTTATTGCTCAAAAAATTGCTTCTAGACTACCATCTAATATAGAGCTTGATGACTTGATTTCTTGTGGAGTAATTGGATTGATGGATGCAATTCAAAAATTTGATCCAACAAGAGATAATAAATTCAAGACATATGCTGAATTCAGAATTAGAGGAGCTATTCTGGATGAGCTTAGATCACAGGACTGGGTTCCAAGATCAGTTCGTGAGAAAACAAAGCAGTTAGAAAAGGCTTATGCTAAGCTTGAAAGAGAGTTGGGGAGACCCGCAACTGATGATGAAATGTGTGCTGAACTTGAGTGCAGCTTGGAAGAGTTTCATGTGATGTTAAATAAATCGAAGTCAGTTTCAGTTTTAAATATTGATGATTCAGCGACTTTTAGTCGTGGTGATAAAAAACTCATGATGGGATTGTTAGAACATAGAAGATCTTCAAATCCTTTTGCCGCTGTCAATTATAAAAGGGCCCAATCGATTATCAGAGATGGTATTAAG
>JBFKKF010000069.1:0-7604 GCA_041631355.1 Bacteriovoracaceae bacterium
GATATTAGCATGAGTAATAAAGTAAAGACACCAAAGGAAAGTGAAGTTATAATGCGTGAGCTTGTCATGCCAGGAGATACAAATGCCCACGGCACTATTTTTGGTGGAAAGGTCATGAGCTGGATAGATATTGCAGGTGCCATGTGCGCTAGTCTACACTGTAACAACCCTGTGGTTACCGTTCATATCGATGATATTGAATTTCACTCACCTATTAATATAGGCTCACATGTGATCATTAAAGCTTCAGTGAATTATGTTGGCAATACCAGTATGATCGTTGGTGTTAGAGTTGAAAGTGAGAATCCACTTACTGGAATTATCCGTAAAACAACCAAGGCCTATCTGACTTTTGTGGCCATTGACGAGTTTGGAAACCCCATGGCAGTACCTGCACTTAATCCTGAATCAGAGGATGAGAAAAGAAGATATGCTAACGCCCAAGAAAGAGTCAAATCTAGGAAAGAACTTAAGAAAAAACTTGTTTAGTATTTTACACTGCACCCATAGGGTCTAGTCTTAGCTGGTTTAGGATTCTGTTGTAATAATAATTTACTCATACTGCTAGTAATATAGTTTCGTGCTCTTTTAATATCTTTAGGATTAGACGAAGAAATGGAGTCAATCGCCCCCACATATCTAACAACTCTTTTTGGATCAAGAATAAAGATATGGGGAGTCACCTTTGCTCCAAATATCTTTCCAATTCTCGCTTCACTATCATCCAATAAGTGCCTCGATTTCATTTTTAATTGATTACGTATGGTAGTCATGCTTTTTATACTTCCAAGATATCCTTGCTTTCCTTTGGCCGAGGAAGAAATAGTTAACCATATCACATTGTCGTTTTCTGCATATAAATTCTGTATGGCCTGCATATTACCAGATCTATAATGCTTTTGCACGTAAGGACAACCGTCATTAAACCACTCTAGAATAATGAACTTTCCACTGAACTGTGAGAGTTTAACTTGCTCACCTGTGTGAGACTTAAGTTCAAAGTCAGAGGCAATATCACCTGGATTATAAGCATAACCTGAAATTGAGATAAAAAAACTTAGAAGCGCTCTAAAAAACATCAGTCCTCTGAGCGGTCGATTCCATCATTAATATCGTATTTGATACGGATATTTGCTTTTTCCATATCAGGAATGAAATCCATATTATAGAAATTAATGGTGTTATAATATTCGCTGTAATACCAGTATCCTACTCCTTCCTTTCCAGAAGGAAGAAGTATGTCATTATAATATACTTCAATGGTTTCAATTTTTGGACGATCTTTCAAGGTAATTGAAGGAGTATCAACCATAGATAAAATATCTTTACCAATTGAAGCTAGGTTCTTACCAAAATCAGGAGTACAAGCAGACATATATTTACCACCAGACAAGTTGATAATCTTTTCAAATGGGGAATTGGCGTACTCGGCCCTATTGTATTGACAGTTTTTTAAATCACCAAAGTCAAATGCTCCATAAAATCTAATAATAGAACCTGCATCTTTATAGGCCGTCAAACCATTTAAGACACTTGCTGCATTATAAGCAGAACCATATTCACCTTCACTTTGTTCTTCCTCATCAGTAACCATAATAATAGCAAGATGAGCATCAGGTCTAAAGAATGTTGTATACTGAGGGTCAGTAATCATTCTCATCACATTATAAAAAACTAACTCATAGGGAGATCCATCTATACCGAGTCCACTAATGGCATTAGTGAACAGCTCTATGGCCTGAGAAGGAGGAGTTTTATTGCCTAAAACATTTGAAAATCCCACGTAGGGAACTTCAGCACGATCTGTTGAGATGACACCCATTTTCCACTTCATAAAATTATTTTTAATGAAGTTTTGCATGAAAAGATCAGCATTCGTAATGATATTATCTTGAATTGTGGCCATAGACCCTGAATTATCAACAACCCATAAAATATCAATTTTTGCATTACTCAAAAGATCACGTACCTGAATTCTATCATCTCTTGACTCTAGTCTCGGTGGGTTATCATAATAAACATAGTCTGAGTTTTTATTACAAGCCTGAATAAGTAATAATAAAGAAATGGAAGTTAGTAATTTAATCATTCCTGTGACCTTTATGACATAATTTTTTAACTTTAGCATTTATATGAAAAACTTCATCAGCAAACATAATTCCATCATGAGGAAATACCATCTCCCCTTTTTTCCCGATAGCAGAAGCTTTCGTACTTACACGGTCACTAGTAGTAGAGCGTGCGAGTTGAGAGTTTAAGCGCCTCATTTTAGACAAGTATTCCACTTTTACAAATCGCATATTTTTAATACTCAAAGAAAGTAAAGCATAGCGATTATTCCACTGTCTAAGAATTTCTTGTTTACGCTCTTTTTGAATTTCAAGGATATTACTTTTTATTTTGGCCCTAAGTTGGGCGGTAATATCGCCAAATTTTTCCAAAGATGTTATTTCATTATTCATAAGCGCTAATGATCTTGTATATTGCTTTACAAAGAAGGCATCCTGATCAACAGGTATGGGATTAGCAGCAGCTAGATTTGTTTGAATTTTCTTGGCATGTAATTTATTAACTTCAATAAATCGATTAAAAACATTTGCAACTTTTTCAAACTGACATAGATAAAGGGCGGTCATGGCGCTAACAAGATGAACTTCAGGGATAAATTTCTCAGAAAAAAGATTACTTTCCAAACTTACAACAGAACCTTTAGCACTCCCTAGGTTCCCTTGCTGTAGATCAATCCATAAGATCTCAGTTCTTGCCTGCAGAAAATACTTAGACTCATCTGGGATAAGCTTATAATAATGTTTAGACGCATCAAATGCTTTTGCTTGATATAGAAGCCTTGCCAAAGTCATATAGTATCTAGCAACCTGCTCTGTATCTGTTTCATAATCTAGAGCAGGTAGAACAACTTCTTTTAATACTTTTGCAGCATCAGCTAGATGTCCTTTCTTAGCTAGTGATAATAAAACTGACTCTGATAATTTGGCCCGCAAAGGATCCTTTACACCAAGATATTTTATTCTTGCTAAGGAATCACCTCCCTGCCGCAAGTGAGTGAAGGCCTGAACCGTGTAATTAAACTTTGAGTCAACCTCAGAGATATTTTTTGCCAAATGAAATTGCTTGCGAGGAATGATAACCGCATTATCAATCATCCAATCAGATAATTTTTCCCCTAAGACTTGATCTAGAGCTACACCAAGCTCAGTATTTAAAAAATTATATTTATTAGCCTCTTCCAGCCATTTTTGAGTAAAACTATGATAATAACCAAGCTGCCATAACAGATAGAGTTTAGTGGCATCTATCAGTTTTTTAGCTGGACTATCTGCCACCTCAAGCTGATGTATTAGTTCAAAGGCTTTCTCGAACTTATTATCAAAAACTAAATCGTAAACAGATAAAATATTTTGATCAATAATATGATTGGACCTAAGATGCCCATACGCCTGAACTTGAAATGAGTCCGTTAAGCTCAGTTGTTTTTGCACTTGAATATTCTTACTTAGATTAAGGTCACTTGTTCCCTTTGACTTAAGAATATTCAATCCATCTTCTGCTGTTGCCACCAGAGGAATCATGATCAATAAACCAAGGGTTTTATTCATATTGTTGCACCTTCGCCAAACAAATATCCCATCTCAAAATAGCCTAAGACATTATGGACATCATCTGCCCCGTTAAGCTTTTGTTGCTCATAAAACTCATTTCTGGCACCAATTCTCAATGATGCATGCTTTCCGATCCAAAAAGAAAAACCAAGATCAACAGTGGCCAATCTTGTCTCCCCTGCCGCAAGAGCAATATTACCATAACCAAGAGTTATATATTGATCAAAGTAGACAATTGTATCTTGGGTTAATCTTAATTTTCCATACACTGTATTGAAATTAACAAAACCTTCAGTACTCTTTAGTGCATAATCCGTATCTGGTAATAACTTTTCCGAATCAAATAATTGCTCCCCTGCACTACTTAGGTTATTTTGATATTCTGAGTATCGATATCCTACTGACCAAGTATCATTCCAATGAAATCTATAGGTCATAGAAGCATTTTCAGTTTCGATATGAGAATCAGCATTGAAGTTTTTTGCACCAGACACTGTAATTTCATGTCTTTTATTCAAAGATGAATATCTTTTATTTACCGCGTATAATTTATCCTCTGAAATTAAAGGTGTGACCTTATCACTTGGGACATTTAAGGTTTCTAACTTTTTAGTTAGATCAACTTTTTCAGCATAAGAACTAGAAAGAGAAAAAGTACTTAATATTGCTATTCCAATTATTTTTTTCATTATTTGGCCCTTCTATCAAATATATCTGTGGATAACATTTTTTTAAACCATAAAGATGGTATATTCTTATCCTGTTCTGAAGTTTTAAGATCTGCAAACTCAGTTCCTAATACCGCCAGTCTCCCTCCATTTTCTCTACGACAGACAACACCAATTTTATATCTTGTCAGTCGTCTTTTATCAGAAATTTCCAAGACATCCGCGCAATCATTAGTGTCGACTCCTGTGGAAAATAAAACAGGATCAGACGATTCAATGGTTGAATTCAACTTAAGAAAAATATTATTTATAGGATCTTGAAAATCTCTACGGTAGACAAATTCCATCGTATTAAGCGCAGGTGTATCTGGTAATTGGGAGTATCGTCCAATGATGGCAACTTTATTATAACGTTTAAAATGATCTAGGAAGCTATCGGGCATATTCTCGACTAAAGGAGAAGCAACCACTACGTTTTTAATCATTCCTAATGCCTTGTCGATATGCCCTCTCATTGATAAATCCTGTAATATTCCGGTTCCTAAAATAATAGTTTCTCGTCCTGAAAGATTTCTATTATTTAAAACCTGAAGTACAGGATTTAAGAGTTCTACATTTTTAAGTGTGTCCCGATAAAACTTCACTTCAGCATCTCTTGTTGAGTCAGTGAAGTATAGTGTTCTACTTCTAGTTGGTTTAAAAACTTCAACGACAAAGCTTTCAGCACTAGACATATTGTATTCAGAAGTTGCGACAAGACTAAATTGGTGAATTCCAGGCTTATCAAACTTAACTGATAAATAATCATTACTCCACCTGACATATTTTTGCATAGAGATTGGCCTAACTTCCACATTACTAACGGACCTATAAGAATCCCCGTCTTGGATTTTTACTCTATAACTCTGTCTTTCATTATGGTTTAGATACTTAATGTCACCAGTACCCCACTCTAGCCTGGAGAAAGTAGGTGGGTTCCTATCCTTGACGACAATCTGTAAAGTTGTCTCCCCTTCAACACAATTGTTATAAAACTTTCGAGAGCCTAATACACATGTTTTAAATCCAAAATACTGAGTGGAGCCATTATAGCTTGGTGGGATATCCTTCCAGCTAATATTTAATACTGATGAGTTATTATCCTCATCTTTAATCAATTCTGTTTCAAACTCACCAACTTCAGGTTTTGAAGAAGTCATACTGATTTTAGGTGCAACCTCTCCATTCATATCGAATGCAGTTACCTGAAAAGTAATATCTAATCCTTGCTCCATATTCTCTGGGACTACTAATTTTGCTGGAAGTCTTTTGTCTAGAACCTTAACTTCCACCTCTTTTTCAGATTTATGATTTGCTGGATTGTATACAATAACCTTTCCATCATATTGCACACAATTTCCGGAGTAAGTTTGACAAGAAGAAGACTGATTAATTTTAACATGGTGATGATCTGGGTTAACTCTTAACTGAAAGCGATTTTCAGTTAATTTAACAATCTCTGTATTAGCAGGCATGCCCATTGTATTTACACTGAAAGGACCTGTAGGATAATCAGAATTATTAATTTCAAAAGTATACCTTAACTGCGAGTTCTCATAAACCGTTGTATTAGTTGCGCCGTTAATATCAATGTTTTGTGGAACATCATGAACAACTAAGTTTACCACCTTCTTAATCGCTTCTGTATCATCTTCACTTGATCTTAGCCATATAGTAATAGGATAAATTCGAGATTTGATAGTAGGGTCTGCCGGATGGTTTCCAGCAAAAAAATCCGGAGCCCACTCCACCATAAATTTATCTGAATGAAATACAGCTCCAGCTGGAAGATCATCAACCTCAACCGCAGGCTTACCTGGAGCAGGAACCTCTACCAGAATACGAAATGCCTTTTTTCTTCCTTCTTCAAATTCATATATATCATCAACGGCCATAGAAAGAGCTTCAGGAACGACTTCTCTAGGACCTCTTTGATTGAGCTTTAAATTTCCCGTCTCTGGATAAGGATCTTTATTACAGCCGGTAAAAATAAAAAGTAGTGAAAGTGCTAAATAGCGCATCTATATTCTCCTAAATTATGATCCTATTGGTCTTAACATAAATGGGTAGTTGATCTTAACTTTTACTCCACCTTTTGGTTTTGGAAATTTCCAACCCATCATTTTTTGTGTAATACATTTTTCAGCAACAGGGCTTCCTAGCGATGATTTAACAACCCGGGAAAAATCTAGCATCCCCTGTCCATTTATTTGAAAATTAACTGTAACTAACCCTTCTAGATTCGGGTTTTTATTTAATTGTGTTTCATAACAGCGGCGAACTTGGCTCAAGTACTTTGCAATTGTTGCATTGATTGCGTAACGACTAAGTCCTCCATCAAGAACCATATCATTACTACCAACTGCAATTTCTGTCACACCTTGGCCTTCGCCTGAGGCAACCATAGTGTTACCGTAACCACCAGCACCTCCACCAGCTCCTTTGGTTCCAACTCCACCAAGACCTGCAACACCGGTATTACCAACCGTAGTTTTCTTTAATCCTTTACCTAGACCTGTGAGTACTTCTCCACCAGATCCAGCGTCACCACCTTTGCCAGCTCCTGCAGTTGTTTTCTCTAGTTTTTGTGGAACTCCGCCCACTGCTTTTTTAAGATCTTTAGATCCGACTAAACCTAAAAAGCCTAAATTTCGTTTTACGGCCCTATTGGCCTTCTGAGCTTTAGTGAGTGGTTTTACTTTAATCGCCGGCTTATTTTGAGATATCTTAACAGTTTTTACTTGTTTAACGAGTTTAACAGTTATGGGTTTTGTCTTCTCTTCTTTAACTACCTCTTCTATCTCGGCTGGTGTCAAAAAATAAAGAATAGGTATGATAAGAAAAACCCCTAGTATAATAATTTCAGTCCATCTTCCCATCCATGAATTTGAGTCATTTTCATAGATAAGATCTTCTGAAATTTGAGCTGAAGAGATATTAGAAAGTTTAAACTCACCAATTGAAGTCATCAATTTCCATGTGTGGTTATCAAGGTTTTTAACTTCACAATTTTCCGTAGGAGTGATAGAAAGACCATCTTTTCCCTCAGAAATATCAAAAAGACAATGCCAATTATTATTATTAAATTCAAAGCCTTGTCTTTTTCGTTGCGCGATTCTTGTCTCTGCGCCATGACAACTAATTGGTCCAAATAATTGATGGAGACCAAAACTTGATTCATTAGTGCTCTTAATTAGTTTAACAAGTTCCCCATCCATGGTTTCTATGGATATCATTGAATTTCCTCCTGAAAATCATCTGCCATCAAATCATTAAA
>JBFKKF010000070.1:0-7491 GCA_041631355.1 Bacteriovoracaceae bacterium
CTCATGTTGTAACGTTTAGCTCAGACCTTATAGCCCCTATAGGAGAAATTGTCGAGATCTTATTAGGCAATGTGTAAAAATAACACCGCGCTGCATGGGCTAAGGGGGGAAATTAATAATAGAATAGAAAATACGATATAAGGTGGTAAACTATTAAAAATATGAAGATATTTCGCTTTATCCTACTTTATCTAATAATCTTTGGAGTGCCCTGTGCGGCAATGTATGTTGTATTAGACTCAGAGGTTCTCTACTACTTTTTGGTTCTCTACAGTGTTTTAACCTTGGTAGGTTTCGCTTATATGGATAAACTGGTTTTAATGGCCCTTAAGGCCAGGGAGGTAATTGATACTGACGAGCAAAACCTCTTTCAGAGTTTAAAAAATGAATCCTATAAATCATTTACAAAGCTACCGAAGATATATTTATTTAGCGGAGATAATATTAGTTGCTTCGTATTAGAGTCTAGGTCTGAGTGGACCTTAGTCATTAGTAGAAAGTTGATCAGTCAAGCGTCCCCAGAGCAATTAAATAGCTTGGTTAAATTTATTTATGAGTACAATAAAAATAATAGTTCTTGGTTTAGAACTAAGGTTATGGGACTCAATATTTGCTATCTGAAAGGGACTTACTGGTTTTTGCAAACAGTATGTTTTGTTAAAAAAACCTCTAAAATATTTAATGTCTTAGCTACGTTTATTTTGATTATGCTCAGACCTTTTATTTTGCCCTTAAACTATTTAATTTTAAGAAATGAGTTAGAGTATAAAGATGAAAACTTTAGAGCAGTTATCAACCAAGTAGAACAAAGACCTTTTTCATTTTATGAGCTAATTGTCAGTCACATGGAGCAAGTTCAAGACACTGATAAGACACTAGCGAATTATTTGGAAAATTTTTCAATTTTAAATAATGTGAGATTAACAAATAATGAAGTGGCTTAAAACCCCCTTGAAAAATTTAGAATATAATAATTTGTACCCGCTGTTCTTCACGTTAGTATTTATTTTAATATTAATACAATATTCTTTTCACTCGTTAGATGCGCTGTTTTATGATTTATGGATGCGATCTGATTTTACCAGTCAACCTAACCAAAATATTATCTTGGTGGCGATGGATGAGGAAAGTGACCAATTCCTCGGAGAAGTATATCCCTACTCTTATGCTACCCATGACAGATTTATTAAAAGGCTAACTGAGGATTCACCTAAGGCAATTGGTTATCTCGTGCCCCTCCTCGATGTGGAGAGTGTGGAGGAAGAAGGGTTTATTAGTAGTTTTAAAGACAAATTAACTAATTATACGGACGAAAATAAATTCTTTCATATTGGAACAGATAAGGATATTTGGGGAGAGCAAATACCTCCTACTATGCTGAGAGATTTGGGATATTCCTTAGCACTACTAAACAAAGACGGAAATATCTTTGCCAAAGACTACGTAACAAGAAGAGCGATTTTAAATATTTCAGGTGAGGATTCTTTTCACCTTTGGATGGCCAATAAATTTAGAATGGCCCAAAAAGTGGCCACTGTTGATATTACTAACTTCAAGGGGGCTTATTATGACCGGGAGTCAGATGCAACCTTCAGCTTGTTTAAGTACCAAGGGAATCCGGCAAAACAGAATGTCTATAAAACAATTCCCTATCACCGAGTTGTAGTAGGAAACTTTCCTAGAGGATATTTTAAAGACAAGTTAGTGATAGTTGGGTCGAGTTATTTATCTAACTCGGGTGACTACCTCTACACGCCGTTTGGAAAAGAAAATCATAAAGCACCAAAGTTAGCAGTCCACGCAATGATTATTGATGCCCTTATTAAGGGAGATACAATCTACGCTGTACCTGGATGGGTTACGGATATTATTGCTGTCATTATTGCATTTTTTCTCTCGTTTATTATTTCTAGAGTTCAACCCACTAAGGGATTGATCATAACAATTTTGATTTTACTAAGTATTTTTCTGATTACATTTGCATCATTTATAATCCTGGGAATATGGCTAAAGATTTCACATTTAATTTTAAGTATTTTCGTTGTGTATTATATATGGGTCCCATTTAGGGCCATCGGTGAATATCAAACGAGATATGCAATTCAAGAAGAAGCGAAAATGCTGAAGAAGGTTGATAAGTTAAAACAAAACTTTATCTCATTGATGAGTCATGACTTAAAAACACCAGTGGCGAAGATAGCAGGAATAGCAGATATTCTAAAGGTTCAGTATGACAATAATGATAAACAGCATGAACTACTAGGAAATATTGTTGAGTCCACAAAAGAGTTAAATAATTTTATTACTTCAATTTTAGACTTAACCAAAGTTGAATCAAGAGAGCTTCACTTAAAAAGAGAGAGTAAGGATATCATTCCTCTGATAGAGAAAACTGTCGACTCATTACGCTTTGAGGCAAATGCCAAAAATATTAGAATTGAAAGTGAATTGGAGCCCCTTTATCCAATTTTGATCGATGTAAATTTAATTAATCGTGTCCTTGGAAATATAATTGGAAATGCAATAAAGTATTCCGGAGATGGTAGTACGGTGTTGGTGAAATGCTGGGACGATGAGAAGTGGGTATATATTGAAATTAGTGACAACGGCAAAGGAATTTCAGAAGAAGATCTTGAGAATATATTTGAGAAGTTTTATAGGGTAAAAGACGATGAGAGTCATAAAATAAAGGGTTCAGGGCTAGGACTTTATTTGGTAAAATATTTTATCGAGTTACACCAAGGTGAGATTGGCGTGGAGTCGGAACTAGGAAAAGGTACAAAGTTTTTAATTAAACTTAGAAATGAATAGGAGCATATATGCATAAGGTATTAGTTGTTGATGATGATAAAGTTCTTCAACAGTCTGTAAAGCAAGCATTGGAGTTTCATCACTTTAAAGTTGATATTGCTGATAATGGTAAAGAAGCAGTGAGTGCGGTTTATAGAGAAAAGTATGACCTGGTTGTTATGGATGTAAACATGCCAGAGATGGATGGACTGCAGGCCTTAGCCGAGATTAAAAAACATGATGCTTCAATTATAGCTCTCATTTTGACAGCTTATTCCAATGTATCTGATGCAGTAAGAGCGGTAAAAGAAGGCGCATATAATTATTTGGAAAAGCCAATTACGTCTGAAAACTTAGTGGCTTTGATAAAAAGAGCACTCAAGGCCAGGTCTATGGTTGAGACTACTGCTTTTAGTGCACCAACTTTGTCCTTAGGAGATGAGGACGATAAATTCGTTGGTGAATCAAATTCAATGCAAAAAGTTTTTAATGTAATCAGTAAACTTGCAAAGGTTAATACCCCAGTATTGATTAGAGGTGAATCAGGTACAGGAAAAGAGTTGGTGGCTAAGGCCATCCACTTTAATGGACCCAGAAAAGATAATAAATTCGTAGCTGTTAACTGTGGAGCTATCAGTGAAAACCTAATTGAGTCAGAACTCTTTGGTCATGAAAAAGGCGCATTTACAGGGGCAGACAGTAGAAAAATAGGTAAGTTTCAATATGCTGATGGTGGAACTTTATTTTTAGATGAGATTGGTGATATTTCCGCAGCAATGCAAGTTAAACTATTGAGAGTATTACAAGAGAAAAAGTTTACACCGGTAGGTTCGAATAGAGAGTTTAGTGCTGATGTTAGAATTATTGCAGCATCACATAAGCCCTTTGAAGATATGATTAAGGATGGAACGTTTCGAGAAGATTTATTCTATAGATTGAACGTGCTTCCAGTGTACCTACCACCTTTGAGAGACAGGTCTTCAGATATTCCGCACCTAGTAAATTATTATCTTAATTACTTTAACCACGTTCATAACTTAGAGATTAGGGAAGTCGAAAAGTCCGCAATGGATATGATGATGAAATATTCATGGCCCGGAAATATTAGAGAGTTAAGAAACACGGTTGAACATTGTTTTATTATGGAGTCCTCTGATCAAATTACTGTTTCATCTCTGCCTCAAAAAATTAGAAATGACGGGGGAAGTGGTTCAGAGTCAAGTGAGACAATGGAGACACAAATTGACTTTGAAGGGATTAAGGATTCGGTTCTTGATCCAGATAGTAATGGTAATAGTCCTTATCAGTTTACTTTTGCCACTCAAGAAGAAGGTGTCATTAAAATGGACTTTCAACAAGCAAAAGATCGTTTTGAGCAGGAATTTATCGTTCAAGCTTTAAGGTTAAACAAAGGTAAGATTAACCAAACGGCCTTAAATGCGAATATTCCTAAAAAAACACTATTAAGAAAAATTGAGAAATATGAAATTAATCCAAAGGATTTTTACTAGAAGATGAAAAAACCATTTTTGTACTTACTATTAATTGTATCTATTATCATTTTGGATCAGGTAACAAAGATTTATGTATATAATAATTTTTACTTGGGAGAGTCGGTTCCAGTCATTAAGGGTTTTTTTAACCTGACCTATGTTCGTAACTCTGGAGCTGCGTTTGGAATGGGAGGGTCCTTTGCCAACTGGATTCGCTATTCTTTATTTTTGGCACTACCGGTAGTGGCCTGTATATGGATTGTGGCACTCATGGTGAAGTCAATGGAAGAATCGGTTTTACTATCAGTCGCTTACGCTATGATTTTAGGGGGCGCAATCGGTAATTTAATTGATCGCTTTAGATTAGACTTCGTAGTAGATTTTTTTGATTTTTATATCGGTAAGCATCACTTTGCCACCTTTAACGTGGCAGATTCCGCTATTTCTATAGCTGCGGCCCTCTTGATTCTGGATTATTTTCTGAACAAAAGGCATGTGGAAGCTAAAAGTACAAATTAATTATGTACCCCTACTTTAATTTATTAGGTGAAGTCATTCATACCTATCCGTTTATCCTCGGGATTATTTGGGCCTTAAGTTACCATCTGGGATTATTTATAGTTAAACGAGATCATATAGTATTTCCGCACTATAGTCTTTTCTTCTTCTTAGCATTTATCTCTGCATGGATTTGTGCAAAGCTGACATTTTTATTAACTTTGGATCATGAGTTAGTAAATAAAATAGCTACAAATATCAACTTCTGGTTAGGGGGAGGCTTTGTTTTCTATGGTGGTGCTATTGGTGTGTTGGTTATCAGTACCATATTTCGGAGGATAAATAAGATTGAGATAAGACGATTTGATTTTTTTATGCCCATTATTGCGTGGGGACATGGACTAGGTCGAATAGCTTGTTTTATGGCCGGCTGTTGTTACGGTAAAAGATGTAGCCTGCCCTGGGCGGTAAATATGGCCCAACAAATGCGTCATCCTGTGCAAATTTATGAAGCACTCTTGCTAATAGCGCTTGGTATCGTGCTTTATCAGAGATACCGGTCTAAAAAAGAGGTCGTAAGCTTCTACCTTATAAGTTATGCCCTACTTAGATTTTTTATGGAGTTTTTCAGGGGGGATAGAGCAAGAGGACTATATTTTGACGGGCTAATCTCTACTTCTCAAATAATTGCCTTGATGGTTTTAATCATGGTAGGCATATATCAATTAAAGATTGCGCTCAGCAAAAAAAACTAAGTAGTTTTGCCCAAAAATCAGTTCTATGATATTAGATTTCATCGAAATATTACCTTGAGGATTGAGTATGGAATCTAAGTTACGTTTTGTTACCGCTGCATCACTATTTGATGGCCACGATGTTTCTATTAATATTATGCGAAGACTACTACAGTCTAAAGGAGTTGAAGTTATTCACCTTGGGCATAATAGAAGTGCAAAAGATGTGGTTGATGCTGCTATCAGTGAAGATGCTAATGCTATAGCCTTGAGTTCCTACCAAGGGGGACATAATGAGTACTTTAGATATGTAAAGCAGCTACTAGACGAAAGTGGGGCGAGTAATATTCGTATTTTTGGTGGTGGTGGTGGTGTAATTACTCCCAAAGAAATTGAAGCTTTGCACCGAGATGGCATAACTCGATTATATTCTCCCCAAGATGGAATGAAACTAGGCCTTGAGGGGATCATTGATGATATGATTGAAAGGGCCAAGCATTCTACATTGGATGAAGTTAATCTAAGTGAGTTTAAAGATGAACCAAACTTAACAATAAGAGATATTTCAAAAGTTGTAACATATATTGAAGATAAGGGTGAGAAACCATTTGAATTCAAAGAGAAGAACACACCTGTTCTTGGTATTACGGGGACCGGCGGTGCTGGTAAGTCTTCTTTAATAGATGAATTATTGCTGAGATTCCATAGATACTATCAAGATAAAAGAGTTGCTCTTGTTAGTGTCGATCCAACAAAGAAAAAGACACAGGGTGCCTTATTAGGTGATCGGATTAGGCTTGGAAGTGCAAGCTTTGAGAATATATTTGTGAGATCCCTTGCAACAAGAAACTCTAAAACAGAGCTATCACCTCAGATAGAAAAAGTTGTCAGCTTTTTAAAATCACAAAACTTTGATTTAATTATTGTTGAAACATCTGGTATTGGTCAGGCCAGCGATGAAATTACAACAGTAAGTGATAAATGCATTTATGTAATGACTCCAGAATATGGTGCTCAATCGCAACTTGAAAAAATAGAAATGCTAGAAGCTGCTGATTTTATTGTCGTAAATAAATTTGAAAAACCACGTTCTGAAGATGCACTAAGGGATGTTCGTAAACAATATAGGCGAAACCATCAATTATTTGCTAACCATCCAGGAAGTCCAACAGATAATGAGCTCCCTATTTACGGCACAATGGCTTCAAAGTTTAATGATAAGGGAGTCAATGCCTTGTTTAAGGATATTGCATCAGAATTTGGCTTTCCTGCAAATACGGAGCTAGATGATCTCGTGGCGGAAAAAGCTTCGGAGTTCAAGCAGGCAATTATTCCAGCAAAACAAATTGCTTACCTTGCTGAGATATCGGAAACATTAAGACAGTATAATCACAAAACGAGTGAACTAAAAAAACTTGCAAATGACTACAGTGCTTGTGAGCAAGCGTTAGAGTTAGTAAGCACTGAGGGAGCGAAAAAAGAGCTCGAAGCTTTGAAAAAAGAGCTAGCTGATTCTATTGATGAGCAAACATGGAAACAGTTAGAAAACTTTGAGTCTACAGTAGAACAGTTCAAAAAAGGTGAGTTTATTTATCATGTTAGAGGCAAAGAGATTAAGGTTGATACAAAGTACGAATCGCTTTCAATGCAGAGTATTTCGCGGGTAGGATTTCCTAGAATTAGTGGGCTCGCAGATAAAATCGCCTTTATTCGCTCTCAAAACTTACCAGGATTTTATCCTTATGCAGCAGGTATCTTTCCCTTTAAAAGAAAGGATGAAGATCCCAAAAGAATGTTTGCAGGGGAAGGTGGTCCACTTAGAACGAATAAAAGATTTCATTATCTATCTGCTAATGATCCGGCTAAGCGCCTATCTACAGCATTTGACTCCGTTACACTTTACGGAGAAGACCCAGATCAAAGACCTGATATTTATGGAAAGATTGGGGAGTCAGGGGTTTCTATTGCAACACTTC
>JBFKKF010000071.1:0-7478 GCA_041631355.1 Bacteriovoracaceae bacterium
ATCTTGGATCTCTGTGGAGCTTATTGTTCCAGCACCTGCGGTTTCATCAGTTCCAATCACCCAATTTGATCCATCGTATTTTAAAATTGATCCCGATGCTATTCCCGTAGTGTCCACATCCGCAATATCTGCAATAGATGAAGTGGTTTTATCAATTTGTGCCCAAGTATAATCATTGGCGGCTGGTGTAATGGCGCCAGTTCTTCCGTTAAAGTCTGTCACCCCAATCGCATTAGATATTTTTTGCCACTCTGATCCGTTAAAGATAATCCAATCCCCAACGTTCCAAGAGCTAATTGTATCTACACTTGAACTACCTGCAACGGAAACCACATAATACTCACCCGAAATCGTTCCACTCCCATCACTAAGTGGTGGTTGATTTAAATTAGCGTCCCAAGACCCCAGATAGTTAAGCCCATTGATTCCTCTTAACTCCCACTTATCAAGACCTGCATTAAACATCAACACATCACCATCATTTACTCCGACTTTAGATAAGTGATTCGCACTTACTGCTTCATCATTCAGAGTAAAGGTCACATCAAAAACTGCAGCACCTTGAGCATTGGATAAAATCAAAGAAAAAACTTTTCCCACTCCAAAAGCAATTTGTCTGATTCCATTAGCGATAATTTGATTGGTAGATTTGGATTCAATGTCAAAGTCTTCTGCAAATCCTTCACCTTCAATCTTTACTGAACTGACTTCAGATAAATCAACCCCATCAATTTGTAGTTGATTATTTATAATCGAAACTTTAGTCACCTTTGCATTCAAACTAGATGATTTTTGCTTTAGACCCGTAAAACGAAGTTCTGGCTTCCTATCAAAGCAGGAAGTAAACAATAATATAAATATTAAAGTTAGAAAAATTCGCAAATTACAATTCCCAAGTATTAACAGTTAAATTCACACTATTCATTATAATATCGGTAAGTTTTGGCCCCAACTTAAATGGAAAATCAAGTGGTTATCAAAAACATATTTGGGCCAACTGCCCATTTTAGTACGCGGATCCAAATCGTGATATTGAAGACTTATGGAGCGGAGTTGAAGATATATCACAAGAAATTTTGTACAAAACATCAAAATTAGATTAGTAAAGGTCTAGAGCGAGTAAAAAAAGAGAGAAGTTAAAGTAGTTTGCTGCATTTAAGGAAGCAGAAATACAATTTTTCTTAAAAGGATCAGAGTAAGGTATTAAAATAACGAAAGGGATCCGCGTACCTTACCAAGTACCGACGCCATCGGCCTGTTCGTTTACCTCATCGAGTTTCTCTGTGATATTTTCTTCCTCATCAACTGGTTCAACTGACGCGGGTTTTCTACCCACCGGGCGAGTTTCATACATTTGAGGATTCTCATCAATAACTTCTTGAATGTTTTCCATCATTTCTTTGTTGAAAGAGTCAAAGTCAACGTCTCTTTTTGCCAACAAAACAGTAGAAAATGCTAAGATAAAGGCAATTAATAATACTTTCATAGACTCCTCCTCACAGGGAACCTATCGTAAGATTCTTCCAAAACCTTTAGTGCAATAAATTTAAGAATTTAGCGCTTAACTGAACGCTCATTCGCCTTTAAGACCATTTTTCTAATTCGAATATTTTTAGGAGTAACTTCTACCCATTCATCATCATCAATCCAATCAAGGGCCCATTCAAGGGTTCTTGGAGGAATAGGGGGAAGAATGATATTTTCATCTTTCCCAGCTGTACGAACGGAGGTTAAATGTTTTTCTCTAACTACATTTAAGTTTAGATCATTTGGTCTAGTATGTTCACCCACTACCATTCCTTCATAAACTGCTTCACCTGGCTGTACGAATTGGCGTCCCGAAGATAGTAAATTAAAGAGTGCATAGGGAGTTGTCTTTCCTGCTCTATCGGAAATCAATGCTCCATTTTGTCTTGAAAGCATCTTCCCCACATATTCACCGTAACCAAGATAGTAAGAACTCATAAGTCCTTCCCCCTTAGTATCTGTTAAGAACTTTGATCTGTATCCAATAAGACCACGAGAAGGTACTTTAAATTCAATTCGAGTTCTATTTTCTCCCACTGGCGCCATTAACTCCATAATTCCTTTTCTCGTTCCCATCGCTTCAGTTACCGCCCCAGTAGATTCAGTTGGAACATCAAACACAACTTTTTCATATGGCTCTTTTTTAACACCATCTTCTTCGATCATTAAAACCTGTGGTCTAGCAATCATAAGCTCATAACCAGCTCTTCTAATCTCTTCAAAAACGATGGCAACTTGTAGCTCACCTCTGGCCTTAAGAATAAAAACTTTTGGATCTTCCGTTGACTCATATTGAAGAGAAACATTTTTTCTAATGGCTTCTTGTAAAAATTCTTCTAGTTTTCTTGAAGTTAAATACTCCCCTTCCTTCCCTGATAAAGGGGATGTTGAAACAGAGACACGAACTGATACAGTAGGTGGATCAACTTCAATTCTTTGTAAGGCTTCAGGGTTATCTAAGGAAGAAATGGTATCACCAATATTTGCGTTTTCAACACCGTTTAAAATGACAATCTCCCCTGCTTCAGCGGATTCAACTTCTTTATACCCAAGACCATCAAAAATTTGAATTTTTCCAATCTTTACTTGCTTAGGCTTTCCATCTTTAGCAATCCAACTATAAGGCTTGTTTGCAATCATTGTTCCACTGGTAATCCTTCCAATCATTAAGGTTCCCAGGTACTTTGAGTAATCTAAATTAGAAACTAAAAGTTGTAAGTTACCATTCTTATCCAACACCGCTTCTGGAAAGTAACCTCCCACCATAAAGTCTAATAAAGGAGTTAAGTTTCCTTCCCTAGCATCAGGATCATCGGATGCATATCCATCCCTTCCTGAACCGTAAAAAAATGGGATATCTAAGTCAAAATCTTCAACTCCTGCAAGGTCAACTAGCTCCAACAGTAAGTCTTCAATCTCTCCTTGAACTTCTTCATATCTTTGATCTGGACGATCGATCTTATTGACCATAACCCCGATCTTAATTCCTTGCTCAATAGCTTTTTGTAAAACAAATCTCGTCTGGGGAAGTGGCCCTTCTGCGGCATCAACTAACAGAATAATCCCATCAACCATCATAAGCGATCTTTCCACTTCTCCACCGAAATCGGCGTGGCCAGGAGTATCAAGTAAATTAATTTTGTAATCTTGCCATCTAAAGGCACAGTTTTTTGCAGTTATGGTGATCCCTCTTTCCTTTTCAAGTTCTCCAGAATCCATAACTCTTTCGGCCACGGTTTCATGCTCCGCGAATAAGCCTGATTGCTTTAACAACTCATCTACAAGTGTGGTTTTTCCATGGTCAACGTGCGCAACGATAGCGATATTTTTCAAGCTCATTCTTTCTCCAAGTCTATAAAATTTGAAGGGATAATACCTGCTCCCATCTAAAAGAGCTACCAAAAAGTGCCAAGTGACTTTTGCTTGTTATAATGAGTAAAAACTCTCCGGCCGATACGCTCATCGAGTGCCCCTTGAGTTTACTCAAAGCATTATTCAGTCTAATATTAGGGGCTTATCACTTAAAAACTGTATCAAGATTTTAAGTTCGAAATAATCCCTTCAACAACTTTAATCCCATCAACAGCTGCTGAAGTAATTCCTCCAGCGTAACCCGCTCCTTCACCACAGGGATAAATCCCTGGAGGAGAGGTGGAGACAAAAGTCTGAGGGTCCCTTAGGATTGTAACCGGAGCTGAAGTTCTGGTCTCAGGTGCAATTAATAGGGCATCATCGTAGGCAAATCCCGGCATCTTGCGGTCATATTCTCTTAAAGCACTTTTTAGGTGTTCTACAATGAAACTTGGAAATATATTTGTAAGGTCTGCTTTAAAAATACCACTGGGTGATGACGTTTTTGGTAGCGGTTTATCATTTAACTTTCCAGCTAAAAACTCCCCCACTGTCATGGCCGGAAGCATTCTACCGTCAGCATATTTTGTTGAAAGACGAAAAGCTGCTTGCTCTATAGAGTGCTGAAAATCAAGTCCACATAAAGGCATAGTAATAGGAAAATCAACACCGGCTTTAATCGTCACAACGATGGCAGAATTAGACCAACGGGAATTTCTAGCGTAATTACTCATCCCATTAACCACGATACCATCTGATTCTGTGCCAGATGAGAGTACATAACCCCCAGGACACATACAGAAACTATAAGTCCCTCTATCAGTTTCTTTGTTATGAGAGCTAAGTCGATATCTAGCGGCACCAAGATTAGGGCTTTCAAAAAACTTGCCATGTTGAAGCTCATCAATGACAAAACGAGGATGCTCTACTCTGACTCCAACAGCAAAATCCTTAGGCCTCATCTCCACTCCAAGATCATAGAGATGATGATAAATTTCACTTGCAGAGTGACCGCAGGCCACAATGACATAGTCAGAAAATAATTGTTTTCCATTTGCTAGGACTACGCCAGTGGTCTTTCCGTTACCTTGAATTAACTCAACGACCTTAGTGTTATAGATAATTTCATGGCCTTTCTCTTTTAAAGCGTCAGATATTTTTGTGATTATTTTACGAATTTTATTGGAGCCCAGATGTGGATTGGATAAGTACTCAACCTCTTTAGGTGCACCGAAATCAACAAATTTTTTCATCACATATTTAATAAAATTTGATTTAACCCTTGTTATAAGCTTTCCGTCTGAAAATAATCCAGCCCCCCCTTCACCAAAGCATACATTGCTATCAGGATTGAGCTCACCTTTTTTCCAATACTTTGATATATGAAGCATACGCTTTCCGGCTTCATCCCCTTTTTCAATTACAATAGTAGGAATATCGTATTCGGCAAAGCGAAGCGCCGCAAAAAGTCCCGCAGGGCCTGCTCCAATTATAATGGGTGGTTTATCTAACGGACCTATGCTTGTGAACTTTTCACTGGTTTGATCAAAGCTCTCCCCCTGGGAGATAGCTTCGATAATATAGTGAAAAATTGGCTTTTTTCCTCTGGGTGCCCCTCGTGCATCAAGACTTTTAGAAAGAATTCTGTACTCCGAAACTTCTGGATACTTAGTGGCCATATACGGGCCCAAGTCGCTATCAAATTCCAATTTTAATGTTAATTTCTTAGACATAACAAGTATTTATAGTAAATAGACCTCTCACGATATAGAATAATGCAAAACGACTAATTTTTCTATGATTTAGATCAGCTAAAGGGAGAGGGTGATGAATATTGAACTTATCATTATTGGAAATGAACTCTTAAATGGGAAAATACAAGATCTAAACTCCCACTACCTGGGGCAAAAACTTTTTCAAGAAAATCACCAGCTTCAAAAAGTTCAAATTATAGGAGATAACCCAGATCAATTTAACCAGGCCTTGAGCTCGGCCCTAGAGGAAAGTGATGTCGTTATTTTTACAGGAGGACTTGGACCCACAAGAGATGATTTAACCAAGAAAATGCTTGCGGATTATTTTGAAAAAGAAATCGTTTTCAACGAGAAGGCCCTTGAAGTATCTATGGCCCATTATAAACGCGGAGAGAGAAAGTATAATAAATCCAAGATTGACTACCACAACCTCCCCCTTGAATTTAGCCCTTTACATAATCCAGTGGGTTATGCTCCTGGAATTTTTTATCAAGACAAGAAAAAATTTATTTTTGCTACTCCTGGAGTTCCCTCTGAATTTCAAGCAATGCTCAACGAAGAAATCCTCCCTAGACTCTCTACTCCAGATGAAATATCAAAACATGTGATTATTAAAACCTGGAAGTTACCAGAAGCCTATATATTCCATAAGACTGCTCCTCAGCTTTGGAGTCAACTCAACCCAATAGGAGAAGTCAGTTCACTTCCTCATCTTATAGGAGTAGACATAGGAGTTAGAGTTACTGGTACAACTCAAGCTGAAATCGATATAAAAGAACAAAAAGTGCTAGAAGTTATTGATCAAAGCCCTCTCAAAGAATTTGTATGGCATATTGGTCCAGAAAGTGTGGAGGAAGTGATTGTTCAAAAAGCCTCAGACAAAAACTTAACCATTGGTTTCTCAGAAAGTTGCACCGGAGGTCTTTGTGCTTCAAGAATTACTGATGTCTCTGGCTCATCACAAGTTTTCTGGGGAAGTGTTGTTAGCTATGCTAACGAAGTTAAAATGAAAAGCTTATATGTATCTGATCAGACCTTAAAAGATCATGGTGCTGTTTCAAAAGAGACAGCGTATGAAATGGCAAAGGGAGCAAGAGAACATCTAGGTGTTGATATTGCTGTCTCCACCACTGGGGTTGCTGGCCCTAATGGAGGCTCAAAAGAAAAACCTGTTGGAACCGTTGGAATAGGAATATCCACAAAGGAAAAAACTTCGAGTGAAATTTATCACTTTAAAGGAGATAGAGTAACACTTAAAAAGAGATTCTCATTTATGGCATTATTTTTATTGCTAGAAGAAATTGAAAAGCATTAATCCTCTTCTGAAAGCTTAGGCTTATCGTCATCAACTTGAACAAATTTTTGTGAAATTTTAAGATCTGCTTTTCGTAAACGCTGAGACAAAGTTTGTATTAAAGAGCGAAACCATCGCGGTTGATGGTCAAGTACATCAATGAATTTTCTGTGGGGAATTACTAAAACTTCACTCTCCATTGTCGCTCTAACACTTGCAGAACGAGGAAGGTTATCTAAAAAGCTCATTTCTCCCACTAATTCTCCTGGAAAGACTTCTCCTAGAATTACATTTTGGTTATCGTGGTTAAGCTTTGTGATGACAAACTGACCGGATAATACCCAGAAGAGCTCAGTCCCTGTCCCCCCTTCAGTAATAAGGTACTCACCCTCTTCAATTTTTCTTGTATTTTCTGAGATGACATTAGAGTTTCCAGAAAAAGTTAAAAGTTTTTTCTTAAATTCCATTTTATCAAAGTCTGACGGTAGAAACTTCACATTTTCAAAATGAGTAAATTGCTCCGAAAAATCAACAGAGTTTGCACTGACAATAAGTACTGGTATATTTCTATTAATATTTCTTAGACTCTCTTTTCTTCTAATTCCATCAACAAACTCCTGGGCGTGAATACCTGGAATATCCATATCCATGATAACCATTACAAAATTTTCATTCGAAAACTTCAAACGCGTTTCATTTGAGTTACTGGCCATAACAACCCTATAGGCTTGCTCGGCTAAGACTTCGTTTACGATACTGAGCTTTTCCTTGTCTTTAAAGACAACCAAAACTGCTTTCATGTCACCATTCATGAGCAAAATATCGGTTAAAGATTAGAATAATTTAAGCGTTAATTGCTAGGTCTATAATTGTTAAGTATATTTTGAGCCTTTCTTTGAATTTCAGGGTCATTGGCATGAGTTTTAGCTTTTTCAACCATTTGATTTAACTCACTATCAGAATATTTATTTAATTGAGCTCTGGCGGATTCAATATCTTTTGCTGAAAACTGTCCCTGAGCTTTCATTTGATCCAAAACCTTGTTCACATCA
>JBFKKF010000072.1:0-7467 GCA_041631355.1 Bacteriovoracaceae bacterium
ATACTTCCGCCACCAATACCAAAGAATGAAGTGACAAACCCCATGACCGAACCAGTAAGCGCAATAATTAATAATTCCATAGTAATTCTAAGATAAGTGCTTATAAATTGTTTGTCATCTGAGTTATTTACTCAAATAGGCAGAATTGACCAGTTAAGAGAAGTGCAAATTCTAATCAGGTATCCTTTATATATGGAATCGTAATGCATTGACTTTAAAAGGAGTCTTTTATGAGAACTTGGTTGCTAGTTGCATTTACCTTTATTTTCTTTGGAACTCGAGCTGTTTTTGCAGGGATTTTAGTTGATCCCTATATAGGTTATGGGTCTTACACGACAACTTATGATACCGCATCTCTTGATGATGATGTTGAATCCTATAGCATGATAGGTTCAAGGCTTGGTTATAGCTTCTTATTATTATCTGCAGGGATTGATTATGAAATGGATAATTTCAGTGATGGTAAAAGAACGAATACTTCAGTCTTTGTTGGGGTAGACCTGCCAATTCTTTTACGTTTTTGGGGGGAATATATTTTTAACTCAAACTTGGAAATAGATGATGCCACCTATGATATTGCGTTTAAGAATGGATATTCACTAGGCGTTGGTTTTACAGGACTTCCATTGGTGAGTTTAAATCTCGAAGTGGAAAAATCCTCATATAAATTTGAAGACGTTCCACTCTTAGGTGATTTTGATACGGACTGGGCATCATATATTTTCTCAGTTTCTTTTCCACTAGATTTTTAAGTAAGGGAATATATTTAAGGAGTAGATGATGAAAAAAAGTTTTGTGTTAGTTATTGCGATGATTTCGCTGTTTTATTATTCGGAAAAAGCAAATGCTGGATTCTTAGTTGAGCCTTATCTCGGGACGTATTTAAGTTCAACCTACGAGGGAGACTCCAATGCTGAAGGTGACTTAACAGGAACCGCTGTTGGGGCAAGAGTGGGATTTCAAAATCTGGGGCTTATGTTGGGACTTGATGGTCGAAGACATACATGGACATCAGATCCAGATGATGGGACTGATGGTTCTGAACTTTCAGGTACCTCTTTGGGGCTTTTTGTTGGATACGACTTCCCAATACTATTAAGAGTTTGGGCCGAGTATATTTTTTCTAATACTTTAGATGAAACAGATGGTGATGAAGATGAGTATTATGAAGGGGGAGGAACACTATTTGGTTTAGGTTATAAAGTTCTACCTTTTGTTAGTGTTAACCTTGAAATGGGTACATTTACTACATCTAAAGCTAAAGATGGAACTACCGGAACAGAGTTTGACTTTGACCTAGAGAATAAGACTTATCTATTAAGTGTTTCATTTCCTATTTCTATTTAATTCTAGCTATAAATTTGCAAATAAAAAGCCCCGCAACATGCGGGGCCTTTTTGTATAAAATATTTTTTTTAATATCTTACTTCAGTTTCCAGTAATATTCGATCACTAGTCGCTTTTCGAATGCAAATGGAATATCCTCAGGAAGAGCTTCACTTAAAACTTTTGCTTTTTCTTTTTCACCGTCAGCTTCAACGCTTAAGTAAGCAGGAATAGCAGAAAGTCTTGGACGTGCTTTTGCTTGAAGGTAGTTTCCAGATTTTGCTCCTTTGTCAGCGATAGTGATTTCATCACCAGGATTTACAGTCGCAGAAGCGATTGTAACCTTCGTACCGTTAACAAAGATATGTCCGTGAGAAACCATTTGTCTTGCAGCTGCAATTGATGGTGCCCAGTTCAGACGAAATACTACGTTATCGATTCTTGACTCTAGTTTGATTACTAGTGAGTCAACCCATGAACGTGATCTATCTTTTTTACATTTAACAACTAAGTTTCTTAGTTGACCTTCTCTAAGTCCGTAGTGAAAACGAAGTTTTTGTTTCTCCATAAGACGGATAGTATAGTCAGAAAGCTTCTTTCTTTTCATACCATGAACACCTGGTCCATATGGTCTTCTTTCAAGAGCACCAGCTTTACCAAGTCCTGGAAGTTCTACACCAAGTCTTCTTTGGATTTTAAAGGCAGATTTTTTACCCATTGTTGTCTTAGACATATTGTCTCCTTAAAATGTTGAATCTAATAATCTTGGGGGTGTGTGCACTGGTTGCGTGCAATTTGGGTCCGTTGATTATTAGTGGCAAGAAACGTTTATATAAAATCACTCAAAGAATGCTCGCCTCCAATCATTTGAGTGCTAGTGTTTTATTAAATTCTGCTAAGTTATGCAAGTAATATATTAAAATAATATAATTAACTTCTTAGCGGTGCTTCATCGCGTAAACATCCTCAACGGTGCTGCAGCAAGTTATTCTAAGTGCTTAATAGTACCTAAGACATTTATCATCTCAATTGTTCCTAGGGCAACTTCCCAACCCTTATTGCCAGCTTTGGTTCCTGCTCGCTCTAAGGCCTGTTCAATATTTTCAGTAGTTAGAACCCCAAACATAACCGGCATACCATAATCTTGAGAAACCCTTGAGATTCCCTTGGCGGCTTCATTACAGACATAATCATAATGGGTAGTCGCCCCACGAATCACACATCCAAGACAAATAATGGCATCAAACTTACCTGTTTCAGCGAGCTTTTTTGCCGCTAAAGGAAGTTCATATGCTCCAGGAACCCAGGCGGTTGTAATATTATCTGAAGAGAGTCCATGGCGAGTTAAGCAATCGATTGCTCCACCGTAGAGCTTATTAACGATAAGCTCATTAAACCTGGATGCGACAACCGCAACTCGCTCGTTACTAAGAGTAAGTGTTCCTTCTATTGTTTTCATTTTCTACCCCTGGGGAAATATTTAAATTGGTTTTATACTCAATCAAGTCTTCTATGCTAATTATTTTCAAATCAAAACGTTGTGCAACTTTGATAAGCTCAGGTAGTCTAGCGCAACTACCGTCTTCGTTTAGAATTTCGCAGATAACTCCAACCGGAGTATGGCCTACAAGTTTTGCTAAATCAACAGCGGCCTCAGTATGTCCAGGACGCTCAAGCACACCACCTTCTTTAGCGACTAGGGGAAAGATATGTCCTGGTCGATTGAAGTCACTAGCAGTGGAAAATGGATGTGATAAAAACTTTATCGTCATGGCACGGTCCATAGCGGAGATCCCAGTGGTGACGTTATAGACGGCATCAACAGACACTGTAAAAGCTGTTTGAAAAGAATCTTTATTTTCACTAACCATTGGAGCTAGGTTTAGGCGTTTGGCATATTCAAGGCTTAAGGGCGTACAGATAAGTCCACGTCCATGCATGGCCATAAAATTTACTGTTTCAGCGGATATTTTCTCCGCGGACACCACAAAGTCACCTTCATTTTCACGGTTTTCATCATCCACTACGATGATAGGTCGTCCTTTATCAAAATCAATCAGTGCATCTTCTATACTATTAAGCATCAAGTAATTTCCTTAGGCGCTCATCCTTATCTTGAAAACGAAGAAAGTTTTCAAGGTACTTTGCCATCATATCTACTTCAATATTGAGATTATCTCCAATTCTTTTTGTGAATAGGTTAGTATTTTCAAAGGTATGAGGAATAATGGAAACTGTAATACTAGAATCGCTCAGTCTTGCAATTGTCAAACTAATCCCATCTAAAGCAATAGAGCCCTCTGCTATAAAGTACTTACGTAACTCATCAGGAACTTTGACCTCTATCTCATAATTATTTCCCTGTTTTAAGATGGATTTTATTACACCCAATCCATTGACGTGACCTTGAACGAAGTGTCCTCCAAGACGGTCACTTGCTCTAAGGGCCAATTCAAGATTAACTCTCGAGCCACTAGCTAGTTTACCTATCGTTGTCTTTTCTAAGGTAGTATAAACTGCTTGTACATGGAAGCTTTGTCCTTCAATCTTGGTGGCCGTAAGACAAACTCCATTAGTTGCAATAGAGTCATCGATGGCAATCTCATTAATTAGATTTTTGGATTCAATAACAAGCTCTTTCCCAGAGGCATTGGTTGTGATTTTTTTTACTGTTCCAATATCTTTTATTAAACCTGTAAACATATATTTTTCTCACTTTCAAGACAGATATCATTACCTAAAACTGTCCAGGTACTTTTATTAAAGTTTAGAGCTTGATTCATTACTTCACTTTGAAAGCCCGATGTGGGGGAGAGACCCTCTCCAATAAGTTTAGGGGCTATATAAGTAGAAATTCTTTCATAAATACTTTGTGTTATAAATGATTTTAAAAGTGCTGCACCACCTTCAACATAAACTGAACAAATACCTTCTTGGTAGAGGATGGAAAGTAGCTCTTGAATATCAAGGGAGCCATTTTTTATTGGGCATGGCAATTTTTGAACTCCAAAGTAATCTTGAGTATTAGTCACGATGATGGTGTTAGATTTATATTGATCATTAAAAAGTTTTAAGTCTTTCCTTATATTTCCAGAGGGACTTATAATGATTCTTTTTTTACTAAGCTCTGAATCATTTAATCTAATAGTTAAAGATGGGTCATCATTATTGGCAGTGTTGGCACCAACAATTATGGCATCGTAAAGATTTCGTTCTTGATGACAATAATTTCTAGCAAGTTCTCCAGTAATCCATTTGGATGAGCCGGTTTGAGTTGCCATTTTTCCATCAAGAGTTTGCGCCCATTTTAAGTGCACAAATGGTCTCTTTTTAGTGATATGAGTAAAAAAGACCTCATTTAAAAGTGCGCCTTCTTTTTCTAGCACACCAGAAACGATTTGAATTCCGGCCTCTTTCAGTTTTTGGATCCCCTTACCAGCTACCTCTGGGTTTGGATCAAAATTTGCGATCACAACTTTTTTAAATTTATTTTTAATAATTACTTCTGTGCATGGTGGAGTTTTTTTATTCATGTGGCAACATGGTTCTAGATTACAGTATAGTGTGGCCCCTGAAATATCTTGCTTAGAATTATTTATTGCCTCCACTTCAGCGTGGGCCCTTCCTGAGCTATGGTGAAAGCCTTCGCTTATGATGTTTCCGTCTTTAACAATTACGGCACCGACTAAGGGGTTAGGTGTAGTTCTACCTATTGAGTTTTTTGCCAGTTCAAAGCATCTTGATATATAAAATTCATCTTTAGTCATTTATACCTCAACGTATGCATACTTATCAGGATAGTTTTTCATTAAAGCTGTATATGGGCCAAGACTGTACTGTGGCTGTACTCCCATCCATTCTTTTATACGAGATTGAGGGACTTGTTGTCCAAGCCATTTGAAGATACAGGCTTGTCTAAGTCCCTTAGCAGTAAGTTGCTCATCTAATAACCTAGAAAACTCTTTAAAGATAACTTCAATTCCTCTAGCCGATAAACCACCTTTAATTATTCTAAATGGATTTCCATTGAAAAGAAATTGGTTAAACTCAATTTGATCTCGGCTCTTTCCGTCTTCAAGTAGGGTCAAATATTCCTCAATAGAAACAGTTGAGCTCTCCGGAAGACTAACACTGAAGGGCTCTCTTTTGTCAGGAATGATAAGAAGTCGATAGGAGTTTTTTACTTTTTTTATGTGTTCCACACTAAGTTTTTCAATATCAGAAACTTTTAGGCCGGCACCATAAATAAGATAAAAGAGGATTAAGTTTCTTTGGTATAATAATTTCTCATGGCCTGAAGATTCATCAGCACTTTTTTGGAGATAAGTTTTAAGTTTTAATAAGGCTTCAAATGTAGCAGGTTTTGGTAGATCAACTACTTTAGGGCTCACGGGCATATTCTTGATTGGGTTTTCCTGGAAATAGTCCTTGGTTATCAAATAATCAAAAAACATTCTCAGTGCCTGGACCCTTCTTCTTATGGAGTTTGGTGAATTATATTTTTTTTCCAGATAACTCCCATATTCTTTAACCTCACTCAAAGTAATATCGTTGATGATGAGCGGTCGACCTTTTTGTTCAAGGTAGTGGCCAAAGATATTTAAATCAGTTCGATAATTTTTGAGGGTATTAAAGCTTTTACCTTTAAGTTCTAGGTGATCAATAAATTGCTTTTGTTCTTGTTTTAAGTCTAATTTTTTCATAAGAGGAGATTTAGCACCAAAGTACTGTAACTTCAAGGGGTTACGCTGTGTATTAATACGGATATTCCTAAAGTGGGTAAATATTATATTTCACTTAAGAAAACTTTGGTGCGCAGAGTTAGATTGTGATAATTATGCTTTTGTTCGGGGACGTAAAACCTACTGCTAGAGTGAATATTCTATCCTGTTGTTTTACAGACAAATTGCCCTGTGTTAGATACAGGGCAAGTACTTAGTTGGCCATTGGGCCATGACGACCTTGGAGATATTTTGTGAAGCAAATTTCAGAGCATCTGTATTGTGAATACTTTCCATTGTGCTCCCAGCTCGATGAACAGGCTTTACAAGATCAATTGACCAAACATTTTAATAACTCCTGGTTAACATTTAGCCCCCTTATTTCTCAAGCGCTAACTCACAAGTCCTTTTCTCATGAGACTAATAATAAGATTGCAAATAACGAAAGACTTGAGTTCTTAGGTGACTCAGTTCTGTCCCTAATAATTACTGAAAAACTGATGAGTCTCTATCCTGAATTAAGTGAAGGAAAATTATCTAAACTAAGAAGTTCTCTAGTTAATGAAAAAATTCTTGCTGGATTAGCCGAATTTATGGGACTTGGAAAATGGCTTCTCCTAGGTAAGGGAGAGTTAAAAGAGAAAGGTCATCAAAAAAAATCAATTCTATCTGACGCATTCGAGGCGGTATTAGGGGCATATTACTTACAAAATGGCTTAGGTGATGTAACCGATCTGGTTGATAGAGTTTATTTATCCTACCAAAAAGAAAATTCAGTTGATCTTTTTTCTTTGTCGGCTTTGGAGCAGTTTGATGCTAAATCTAAACTTCAGGAGTTAAGTTTAGAAAAGTTTAAAGTTCTACCTGAGTATGATGCCAAACAAATTACAGAAAAAGGTCAACAGGTATTTGAAGTTTCTGTGATTTTGAAAGGAAAGACAATTGCCATTGGTAAAAATATATCTAAGAAGAAATGTATGCAATTACTTGCAAAAAAAATAATAGACGAAAAATTATTGAATAAGCTTGAGGAGAAACTATGTTAATTGAGCACCAACATCCACACAATAAAAGTATTATGGTTTCATTACTTGGAAACCCTAATGCGGGAAAATCTACCCTGATAAATTATTTATTAGGTTTTGATTTATCTATTGTTAGCTCTAAGCCACAGACGACACGTAATCAATTTCATTGTGCATTTACAGTAGATAGAACAGAGATTGTTTTAGTAGATACTCCGGGTGTGCACTCTTCCAATCAAGAATTAAATATTAGGATGAATGGCCAGGCCCAATTTGGCAGTGAGGGAGTAGACTTGAACCTATTACTACTTGACATGACGAAAGATATTGTCAGTGAGTGTAAAAATTTTATGAAAAATTTTGACGGTGAATTATCCAAAACGTGGGTGGTCTTC
>JBFKKF010000073.1:0-7316 GCA_041631355.1 Bacteriovoracaceae bacterium
CCTACAAAATATGGGAGAGTGGCCATTTTTTCAAACAGGTAGAAAAGATACGGATAGGTTTGCCTTTTATAGAGTTAGAAATGCAGCTTGGGATATTGAAGGACTTCTACTAAACCTTACGATCTTTGAAATTATGTGTAGAGAACCTTTTGGAAAAGTTGGTTCTTGGTTTGCAATTCTGTCTATAATTGTTGGGGAGAAATACCTTAACGGTGACTGGACTTATGAACTAAGACGTGAAGCTATTAATCAATAGCCAGATAATGATAACAAGCAAGTAGAAATACTTTCATCGCGAAATAAGCAAAGAGCAAAAGGGTTGAATAGATTTTAAGCATTTTTTCTCCGGCCTATATTATAGACAAGTTTTGCTTTTAGCAGAAGGGGGCGTGTAAAAATTTTCAAATTAGGTGATAAGTTGCTGAAAATCCTCAAGGGATAGCTTACCAGAGAAGTAATTATCTTCTTCTGTGGCCATTAGGTCTTTAAAAAGTTCGCGTTTACTATTTTGAAGCACTAATACCTTTTCCTCTACGGAGTCCTTGATAATAGGTCTGTATACTGTAAGTTTATTTTCTTGCCCAATCCGATAGGCCCTATCAATGGCCTGGTTTTCTACCGCGGGATTCCACCACGGATCCATGAGAAAAATATAACTGGCCGCAGTTAAGTTAAGACCAACCCCACCGGCCTTTAGAGAGATGAGAAATACTTGGGCATCACCATTTTGAAATCTTTCAACTTCGGCCTGTCGCTTTTTCATGGTTTGTGAGCCATCGATTCTTGCAAAATTCCAGCAATGCTCTCGGATCTTATTTTGAATATGGTCGAGATAGGTTGTAAATTGAGAAAAGATAAGGACTTTATGACCTTCCTCAAGAAGTTGTTCTAGATTTTCAATTAGAAACTCGATTTTAGTACTTAATAGATGTTTTTGACTTTGCCATAAGCAGAGCTGTCTTAATTGTAGTAAACTTTTTAATATTTCACTGTACTTACGTCCTTGCTGGACAGTATCCATTTTCTTTCTAATATTGGCCAAAGTTGAAAGGTAGTGTTCTTTTTCTTCGTCACTGAAGTTTAGGTAGACGTGGTTTTCAACCTTCTCTGGTAGCTCGGTTAAAACTTCCTCTTTGGTTCTTCGCAGAATGAAAGGTCGTACTGTTTTTCTGGCCAAGAGACGACTTCTTTTACTCCCACTAGACCTAAATAAACTTAAGTCCCCCCAAATACCAGGGATACTGAGATCCATAATATTATAGAATTCCGAGAGGTCGTTCTCAACAGGCGTACCTGTTAGACAGATTCTAAAACTGGCAGTGAGATTTCTTGCAGCTGTTGCGCCCATAGATCGTATATTTTTGAGGTGTTGAACCTCGTCCATAATTAAGATATCGAATCGAGTGTTTTCAAAAGTGGTATAAGATTCTTTCTTCATAATCCCATAACTAGTCAGAATAATCTTTTTATCATTTTGAAATTGTCTGCCGTCTCCATAGTAGATTTCTACATCGAGATCAGAGAATTTATCGATTTCGTTTTTCCAGTTTAACAAAATAGAAACGGGACAGACAATGAGTACCTTTTGAACTTGGTCAATAATACTCTGTAGGAAGACAATTGTTTGTAAGGTTTTCCCAAGCCCCATATCATCGGCAAGACAGGCACCAAAACGATGCTCAAATAAAAACCTAAGCCATTGGTACCCCGTACGCTGGTAGTCTCTGACAATAGTTTGATATCGATCAGGCATAGGGTAGGTGGGCATTTCTTGTAGGCTAAGTAGATTTTGACAGATCTTTTCTTCGTCTTCTGTTAAGGCCCCATCGATTCCATGTTTTTTTAGTTCAAATAATTCGAAGATTCGAGATCGCTTGAAATTGAGTGAGAATTTCTGGATATTTGAATCACTCAAAGAGATTTTTTGAGTTTCATGCTTTGTATATTTTTTCATGAATTTTAGTAGCTCTTGTTCTTTGCTGTCCAAGAGAATCAATCCTTGATCGGAGACGATATAATTGTCCCCCATACTAGCATTTTTAATTACCTCAAGATCCCCCTTATCAATAACAAGATTTACCTCGAACCAGTCAAGGTCAGATTTTTGTCGTTCAAAACGAATATTTGAACTCCATGTTTTAACCTCAACATTATTGTAAAAAATCGCAATATTATGCTTAACCACTTTTTTATAAAAATTAGCAATACCATTAAAGAGATAACTTTTTGGAAGTTGATAGTAGATATTCTTGCTTTCTTTCGAATAAAATGAAAAACGTGCTGCATTTTCTGTGAAAGATTGGAATAATTCGATGAATAAATACTTAATGAGTTCGTTATTTAAGATATACAAGTTTTTATTATCGCGATCGTAGAAAAGAGTTTCTTCCTGTTCCCTTAGAAGGTCAATCCATTCGATAATTTGTGCTCTTTCTGGAGATGAGTAGGTGAGTTTTTTATACTCTTGATTATCATAATTTAATGACTCAACAAGAGACTTTATAAATTCATAACTATCATTTTTAGTTCTAAATGAGCTTAAGTGTCCACCTTCAGAGAGAATAGTTTTAAAAACCTCCGGTGGCATAATTAAGCGATCCAGATCATCGAATAACTCAAGATGCAGATTTAAGAACCCCTTTCTCTTTGACTGGTTAATTGTAAAACGAATATTTGGTTTTTGTATTTTGATATCGTTTATTGTTTTTCCATCAATTTGAAGTTGAATAATTCCATCTTGGTGATACTGATAGAGTTCTTTTAAAAAGTAATTGATATGATTTGCTTGTCCGGTTTGATACAATTTTTTGATTAAGTGTGAAAGCCTCGCAGGGGTATTCCAAGCTTCTCCAGTGGCCCAATTAAAGAGATACAAATTTTCAAAAACTGAGACTTTTTCCTGTACACCATTTTGATCAATATATGAAAAAACGGGAATACTTTTATTTTTCCAGTAGGGATGTTGTTCGATATCCTCTAGTTCATTAGCGCTCTTTAAGTTAATGACAAGTTGGTGTTCAAAGCTTTTGGAAACTGGAAAATTAATTACTTTTCTACTGGTAAGCAAATATTGTAGGCTCGAGTAGGTGCTATTTGAATTAGCCCCTAGGAGTTTACTAGCAGAAGTTATAATCCTTCCATAAAAATCAACATGCACTGATTGGCCATGAAAATCAATATGAGACTTTAGATCAGTTGAGCCATCGTGTTGATCCTTAGTTATTTGAGATATTTGGTAGTGAAGATATAAAGCCGCAGAGTGTTCGCAATGATCTTGTTCGTTCCATTGCTGGCAATTACAGGTAGAACTTAAGTTGTTTTCATTGTTCTCATTTGTGTATTGAATTTTTACCTGTTGAGAGCTTGAGTCAGTAACGATACCACTAACAATAAATCTTTCAGTTCTAGACTTGCAAAAAGAAACACTTATTCTTCCGTGTTCAAGAACTTTTCTCCCTTTAAGTAGAACAGCTGTGGGAAAGTAGTTTTCGCTGCTGTTTATAACCTCTGTGGGTATATTAGTTGATTGGTACATAGCGCCTTAAGTCATTTTTATACAAAGGCTCATTATAACAGAAACTTTTATAATACGCTATCTCTTGCCTGTATTATTGCAATAAAAAAGGCCCTTCTTTTGAAGGGCCTATTTCTTAAGTATTTAACTATAATTAATTATCGATATAAGACTTTAGTAACTTAGATCTGGAAGGGTGTCTAAGCTTTCTAAGTGCTTTTGCTTCAATTTGTCTAATACGCTCTCTGGTTACGAAGAAATCCTGACCAACCTCTTCAAGTGTGTGATCTGATTTCTCACCAATTCCAAATCGCATTCTTAGTACTTTTTCTTCTCTTGGAGTTAGTGTTGAAAGAACTGATCTTGTTTGCTCAGAAAGAGTTACGCTCATGACTGCTTCTTGAGGAGAAATAATCTTTTTATCTTCAATGAAGTCCCCAAGAGAGCTATCTTCTTCTTCACCAATTGGAGTTTCAAGGGAGATAGGTTCTTTAGATATCTTAAACACCTTTTTGACCTTATCAACACTCATCTCCATCTTCTCTGCAATTTCTTCAGGAGTAGGCTCTCTTCCAAGTTCTTGAACTAATTGACGGTTTGTTCTAGCAAGTTTGTTGATAGTTTCAATCATATGCACTGGAATACGGATAGTTCTACCTTGGTCGGCAATAGCTCTTGTGATCGCTTGTCTGATCCACCAAGTAGCATAAGTTGAAAACTTATAACCTCTTCGGTACTCAAATTTATCAACCGCTTTCATAAGACCGATATTTCCTTCTTGGATCAGATCCAAGAACTGAAGACCTCTATTGGTATATTTTTTAGAAATAGAAACAACGAGTCTTAGGTTAGCCTCAACCAGTTGTGCCTTTGCGTGGTCAGCTTTTTCCTCACCCTTAGTGATGATATTATAAACTTTTTCAAGATCGTCGTAGACCATACCGGAATCAATTTGAAGTCTTCTAAGTTTTCTTAAAAGATCTTCTTGAGTTCTGATCATTTGTTCTATTTTGGTATCAGTTGTGTAGAGATGTCTTGCAAGTTTTCTTTTATAGGCATCATCATCAATTACCTTCTCATACAACTCTCTATATTGGTTATCTGTATCAACTTCTAGAAACTTATAGATTCTATCTTGTTGTTCATATAACTCTCTAAATTGTAGGTAGTAGTTTTTAACAGGTTCTGTGAAACTATTGATGATCTTTCGGTTAAAAGTAAGATCGACTAGTTCTTCCTCAACCATACCCATGGTTTTACTTTCTTCCTTAGTAAGCTTTCTAAGTGTACCATCGTCATTAACGATTTCTTGAATCAGCTCACTTACATGGTCACAGACCTTGATAATTCTTGCTTTCTCTCTAAGAATGTCTTTTTCAGAAGATTCATCGTCAAGGCCCCTTACAAGGTCTTTTACGTATTCTATTTCGTCTTCCGCTGAAAGAATTTTTTCTTTAAGTTTAACAATTTCCTCGAGGGCGTGCTTCGAACTTAGACAAGAAAGAACGATCTCTTTCTCACCTTCCTCAATCTCTTTTGCAATTTTCACTTCACCTTCTCGTGTAAGTAGGGCAACTGAGCCCATCTTCTTGAGGTAAAGTTTTACAGGGTCAGAGGAGGATGATTTAAGTTCTTTTTCTTCCTCAGCAGAGAGTGCTTCATCGATTAACTCTAGTTCAGTTGCTTCAGTTTCTTCTTCCTCTTCTTCAACTTTGTTAATCGAGATATTAAGATCTTCCAGCTTGCAAAGTATCTGATCAACTTCGTGATAATCTACTATGTTTGCAGGAACAGAATCATTAATTTCTTCAGGGGTTAAAAAACCTTGTTCTTTTCCTTTAAGTAGTAACTTGGAAAAGTCTTTTGAGTTTAAATAGGCAGAAATTACAGACATTGTGGCTCCGTATTATTTGTTTTTTAGAGCAATAAGCTCTTTTTCGATATTCAAAATTTCTTTTAAAAACACAATTCCTTCTTCATCAGAGAGAGCATTCCGTTGTTTTTCCTTCAGAGCTTCTCTTTGGTTTTTAAGCTTTTGCATTTCTAATTTAAGTGTTAGATCACTAACCATTTTATCAATGATTGTACTTTCTAACTTTTCTTTTCGGTGGTTAAATAAACTTGAAGCGATGACTTCTTTTATATCTGCAGGCATTGCTTCTTGCATTTTATCCTGAACAAATAAAGAGTATTCCGCCTCATCTATTTCTAAGTAGATTCCTTTTAACCACTGAACTATTCTTTTTACCTCAAAATGGTCTATTAAATCAAGTATTTCGCTCATCTTATTGGATAAAACCATTTCTGGGTGGGTGATTAATGATTCGAGGAGTAATTTATCAGTTTTGGAAATAAGGCGCGACGAGTTAATTACTGGAGAAGGACTGGTGCTTAACTCCTGTTGTACACCTTGAGGCTCTATTGGCTTGTCCGCTACTTTTTTTGATGAGCGAGTTGTCATTGGCGGTGCTGCATTGTGTTTAATGTACTTTTTGTATTCGGATATAATGTCATCATTACTAGACGCCAGCCCTAGTGTTTTTGCTGCAGTGATTGCTTTTTCATTGGCATGAAGACCATTACCTAGGGGAGCTAATATACTAAAGATTTTATTGAGAATGGCCAGTTTCTGGTCAGTGCTTTGTGGGATGGACTCCGGAATTTCCTGGGAAATTAAAAAGTCTAAAAATGAAGGTGCCTCTTCAATTCTTTTTGCAAGCTCTAATCTTCCAAACTCATTTAGAAACTCGTCAGGATCTTTTGAAGGTTGATAGCTTAAGTATTTAGGAATAACTCCCATTTGCATAAAATCATTATTGATTTTAGTCATGGCCTTGATTCCTGCCGGATCTGAGTCCATTCCCAGAACAATATGATCGGTCATATTGTTCAGGAGTCGAATTGAACTTTGACTGAGTGAGATGCCCATGGTCCCAACAGAATTTTTGAATCCGAATTGGTGTAAGCTAATAACGTCCATGTTTCCTTCTACGATAATCGCCTGTTTACGCTCTCGAATATGTTGTTTAGCAAGATTAAAACCATAGAGAGTGTTTCCTTTATCAAAAATAAACGATTCACCTGAATTTAAATATTTAGGCTTTTGCTCAGGAAGTACTGCTCTAGAGGAAAATCCACGAACTTTGCCAGAATGGTCCCAAATTGGAAACATAACTCGGTCCCGATAGAAGTCATATTGGCCCTTACCGTTTTTGCTATTTCTTATGAGTCCTAGTTCCAGTGCAACACTTAAGGCCTTATCTTTATCTTCTTTGGGCAGAGAGTGCAGATAATTTAACAGGGCATTATTGGGTGGGGCGTAGCCAACTTCAAAGTCGATGATTGAATGACTAACCAGGTTCCTACTTTTACAAAAACTAGTAAAGTTTGGCGGTTTTATATCATTTGCAACTTTTTGATAGAGTTTGTTGGCCGCTTTTAATACCTTGAGGGCCATTTCATATTTAGGGTTTTTAAACTCTGCACCTTGTCGCTCTTCTACAGTGATTCCGAGATGTCCTGCAATTTCTTTGACTGCTTCAATATAATTTAAATTGACCTTATCTTGGACAAATTTTATAGCGTCTCCTGCCGCCCCACACGCAAAGCATTTATAGATTCCGAGGTTATCATTTACCTTTAAGGAAGGATGAGTATCCCCGTGAAAAGGGCATACTCCCTCGTAGTTTCCACCTTTTCTTGTGATAGGGTGGTAGAACGAGATAATGCTCGAGATAGGAGAGCTTTTAATAATTTCTTTTGCTTCGTCTAGTGATGCCATTTATATTTTTTTACTTTTTAA
>JBFKKF010000074.1:0-7155 GCA_041631355.1 Bacteriovoracaceae bacterium
AACTTCTTCGGTAAAACAAAGTGGTGTCGCAACTACAAAAGCCCCCATAAAGATCTGCATTATATCTCTGGGCTTTAATTCTACCATTAGTGGATTCATAATTTGGGAAATGGGCTTCCCTGAGTCATCAAAAAAAGTCACCACTTCTTTTAAATAACCACCAACTTTTTTTATCTCTGTTTCAATTTTATTCTTTGTCATAAATTTATTTTAGAAATATTCTTTCAAATCGTCTACATAGCTTTCATGGCGCATGCCTACCAAAATATAATCAACTCCAAAGGTTGAGTACTTCTCAATAACCTTCTGGCTTAAGCTTTTATCACTCTCACGAAGAAGTCCTTGATTTATTGCCTGATTTTCAAATTGCTTGGCCCTATTATTCATATTTACTTTTGCAAATTCTAGAGCATGCTCATACAACTCATAGAAGGTTTTAGATTCATCCGGACTCAAGTCTCTTCCATAAATACTTGCCACCAAAGGGAAGAAGTATCCATGAAAAATTTGATCGACAGCATCTTTAGATATTTGTTTAAACCAAATACTTGAAACCTGCTTCATCAGTGGGATATCAAAAAGTTTATCCCCGTCATCTTCTCTTTGCTCTAACCATTTAACCACAAGTGGCTGAATCAATTTATTAAATAACTCATCTGCATAAGTTTCATTTTCATACTCTTTGGCAACTTCATACGTTGCCAACCTTAATAGACCTTGTTCTGAGAAGCTGTTAAGTGGACGATTGATCATTGTCTTTAGTCCGTAAATATTTGCTTGTTCGATAAGGTGATTCCCGTCATACTGCCTCTCAAGTGCCCCCATTTCCAATATATTCATAGGAAATTGAATATATCTAAAACTATGGTCAAGCTTAATGTCCCTAGCTGCTCCCATGACAATATCTAAGTCAGTGGCTTCATCACCCTCTTTTGGATCAACAAAAGTATTGGAGCTTATTCCGTAATGCCGAATAACTCCTCTATCTACGAGTTCCTCCATCTTCTCAAAAGCAGCTTGAATTCTTCGATAATATTCTTGCTTGTCTGCCCCTGCAGACTTCAGATAGTACTCAGGGTTATGCAGTAAATAAACATCAATAGACTCTAATCCCAATCTGTCCAGAGTTCTTTGAATCTGGTCTTCGATGAATAAAGGATGGATACAATGTTTTAAGTCGCTTGAAATGTGAACGATATCATCAATTCTTTTTTTCTCTTCCAGTTCTGAAAGTGCTTCAAGGTTTTTCCCCTGAATATAGCCGACCTTAGAGACGATTAATGGCCTTTGAGCGGGAGATACTTCTTTTAATACTTTGCCTATTAAGCGCTCAGAGTCTCCATCAGTATAATTTGAAGAAGTATCAATTAAGCTCACACCATCAATAATGGCCTTACGTAGGGCCCTTTCATGATCTTCCGACTTAATACTTATTCTGTACCCTCCAAAACCTACTTTACTCAATTTATTGCTCCTGATCTAATAACTCAATTCTTGTTTGATGACGGCCACCTTCAAACTCTGTATCTAACCAAATACTAATCATTTCTTTTAATAGATCATCTGAATGTTTTCTACCGGCAAGGCAGATGATATTGGCATTATTATGACGCCTGCACATTTTAGCATCACTAACATCGTTACAAAGTGCACCTCTAATACCTTTAAACCTGTTTACCTGTATCGAAATTCCAATGCCTGAGCCACAAAGAGCAATCCCCCTCGCGTTTTCTTCCAAAACGGCCTTCGCAATTTTTTTTCCAAACTCTGGATAGTGAACGCTCTCGGATGAATCTGTTCCTAGATCAACTAGCTCACATCTGTCTGCAAGATATTTTTTAAGCATTTCTTTTGTTTCATAAGCCGCATGGTCAGAAGTAATAAATATTTTCTCCATAATCATCCCTATAAAAAAAGGCCCAACTAAGTGGGCCCTTGTTTTTAATATCTGTAATGTTCTGGTTTATATGGCCCTTCAACATTAACCCCAATATATTGGGCTTGGTCAGCTGATAGGGTTTCAAGCTCCACTCCAATTTTTTCTAAGTGAAACTTAGCAACTTTTTCATCTAAATGCTTAGGAAGCATATAAACATTTTGTGCTTCATATTTATCTGTGTTTTGCCATAACTCTAATTGAGCTAGGGTTTGGTTACAAAAAGAATTACTCATTACAAATGAAGGGTGACCAGTGGCACATCCCAAATTAACAAGCCTTCCTTCCGCAAGGATAATAATATCTTTACCATTTACATTATAAAGATCTACTTGTGGCTTAATTTCCATTTTTGTATCACCATGATTTCCATTTAACCAGGCCATATCAATTTCATTATCAAAGTGACCAATATTACAAACAATGGCCTTATCTTTCATCGCTTCGAAATGCTTTCCAACGATAATATCTTTATTTCCTGTTGTAGTTACAAATAAATCAGCAAATCCAACAACACTATCTAGTTTTTTTACTTCAAATCCATCCATCGCAGCTTGAAGTGCACAAATTGGATCAATCTCTGTAACAATAACTCTTGATCCTGCACCTCGTAGTGACTCAGCAGAACCTTTACCAACATCACCGTATCCACATACAACTGCCACTTTACCAGCAAGCATTACATCTGTTGCTCTTCTGATTCCATCAACTAGTGACTCTCTACATCCATACTTGTTATCAAATTTAGACTTTGTTACTGAGTCATTTACATTGATAGCAGGAAGTGGAAGTGTACCAGCTTTTACTCTATCGTATAGTCTGTGAACTCCAGTAGTTGTTTCTTCTGAAAGACCTTTAATGTCTTTAACAAACTGAGGAAATCGATCCAGAACCATATTCGTAAGATCTCCACCATCATCAAGAATCATATTAAGTGGCTTGTCTCCTTCAAATGCAGTAAGAGTTTTTTCAATACACCAATCAAATTCTTCTTCAGTCATTCCTTTCCAAGCAAAAACAGGAATTCCTGCTGCAGCGATAGCAGCCGCGGCATGATCTTGGGTAGAAAAAATATTACAAGAAGACCAAGTAACTTCGGCTCCGAGCGCGGTTAGAGTTTCAATTAAAACCGCTGTTTGAATGGTCATATGTAGACAACCAGCAATTCTAGCTCCTTTTAATGGCTGAGATGGTCCGTACTCTTCACGAATGGCCATAAGACCAGGCATTTCTGCTTCGGCCAATTTAATCTCTTTACGCCCCCAGTCAGCTAGACTGATATCTTTCACTTTGTAGTTTTCACTCATAATGTCCTCACTTTATTAATAAAATTATGGGCTTCATACTATAAAGAGCATCACTATTCGTAAATGGATATTTGTTGATATCAGGTCGTTTAAGTTAAAGAGCCTCATTATCTAAGGCGTTAGGGGATAAACATAGTGAAGCAGAGCTCACTACTAATATCCTTGATCCTTGGTTACTCAAGCTTTTAACCGCCCATAATTCTAGGCTTTAAAGTAGAGACCATATTTTTATGGCCGATTGTGAGAAGATGGTAAGTAGTTAATATCACAGAGGTTATCCAACTAAAGTCCACCCTATTTCTGGTCGATAGTACAATAGAGAAAGTATCTATTTCAAACCAAGGCAAGTAAATGAAGCTATTTGGATATCTATTTATTATTTTGATTGGCCTCTCTTGTGAGAAGTCGGAACTAGATATTACCGGTATAGAAAATGCTGAAAAAAGAGAAGCCCTCAGTCCATTTGCTCCTAAAATTACTTCGGAATGTGAATCAGAGTTTTTATCCTTAGGCTATTATGAATGCCAATTAGAGGGGCAAAAGCATGACGGGACCGAGCTAACAAATCTGGAGTGGAGCTTTGATACCAATAACACCTGTGACAATTTGCAAATCGATAAAAACTCAGGAAGCATTTACAGTAAACTCGTTTCTTCTAATATTCAAAATTGCCAACTGGCGGTGCGAGTTCTAGATAAAGATAAAGATGCTTATTCTAAAGCCTACACCCTTTCCCTGAAAATTATCAATTCTGGAGAATCAAGTAACGGAGGCTTTTACCGAGGAGTCAAAGTTATAGGTTCGTTAGTTTATGTCGCTACTTATGAAGGTTTTGCTATTTTTAATATTTCAAACCCTAGCTCTCCAAGTCTCATTGGCAAATATAAAACTACTAAATTAGTCCTTGGTCTGGATGTTGTGGGAAATTATGTTTACCTTCCAACATTTGTCAAAGAGCTACAAGTAATTGATGTTTCAGACCCAACCAATCCTAAAATAATTGGTGTTGGAAATTTTCAATTAGAGTCTGCACGTGATGTTTCTGTCGTTAATGGAGTTGCCTATATATCAAGTTACACTGATGGAATGGCCATTATGGATGTAAGTGACCCAACATCCCCAAGTTTTCTCAGTAAATTTGACACTGCCGGTGCAACCAACGATATCCACATTGATCAAAATAAAGCATATCTTGCTGATGGAGCCGCCGGATTAGTCATACTAGACGTCTCCGACCCTAGCAATATAACTCAACTTGGAGTATATGATAGCGCTGGGTACGCAAACACTTTGACAAAAGATGGAAATCTTATTTATCTCGCAGATGGTGCTAAGGGACTTCAAATAATTGACGTTTCAGATCCCAGTACTCCAACACTACAAGGAAGCTATGATACCACTGGTAACGCTAGTGATGTCGAATTAGTAAACAATCATGCATTCGTGGCTGACGGTACGTCTGGTTTACAAATAATCGATATCTCTACCCCTAGCTCTCCTAGTTTGGTATCCACTCTAGATACCGAAGGTACTGCCCAACACCTTGAGCTTCTGGGAAATTATGTTGTTTTAACAGATGCCACTGCTGGTCTCAAAATTATTGGAGTATCAGATCTTAATTCCCCTGCTGAGATAGGAAAGTATTCTGAGTTCGGGGGATACATTTTTAACGTCACGAGTGCTGGAAATTACGTGTATGCCTCAGATGCGTTTGACGGTCTTTTGATCTACGATATAAGTAACTATCAAAACATTACACTTACTTCTTCTTTAAAGCTTGGCGCCGGAAATACTTATGATGTACATATTGAAGGAAGTCTTGCTTACCTTGCAAATTATGGTGATGGGCTATTTGTAGTCGATATTTCCGATCCAGCCAACCCAACCAGCATTGGTTCCTATGATACACCTGGGAAAGCCATGAATGTTCATATTTCAGGAAATTATGCCCTTATTGCTGACTTAACTTCAGGGCTACAAATTATTGATATATCCACTCCTTCTACTCCAAGCCTTACAGGAACTGTTGATACTCCAGGCAGGGCATATAATTTCGATGTTAATGGCAATTATGCCTATATCGCTGATTATACTGAGGGACTGCAAATTGTTGATTTTTCCAATCCTGCCTCACCAGTAATATCAGGAAGCTTAGCACTCTGTGGAGCGACTACTGATGTCGTAGTTTCAGGAAACTATGCTTATATTACATGCAATACTGAAGGGGTTCAGGTCGTTGATATATCAGACCCAGCAAACCCTACACTGGTCACTAACTATGACTCTCTAATTAACTATGCTTACGGGGTGAAAGTCTCTGGTAATCAGCTTTTTGTATCAACTTTTATCGATAGCTCCACTCATATTCTCGATATTACAGACCCTTTAAATCCTAAATCAATCAAAGATCTAAAAAGTTCTGGTGCCACTATCTCTTCTGCCATTGAAGGTGGTAGATGCATTATTGCTGATACTTTCTCAGGGCTTAAGGTTTTCGACCTATAAAAGCAGACAATATCCTGAATTTATTATCCTAAATCACTTTAAATTAGCTAAAACTTTTTAACTAAGGTAGAAGAAGAGCGATTTCAAAATCTAGGATAATGATAAATGGCAAACCCAGTTACCAAATTAAAGAATCAATTTTTTGCTTCCTGTCCCACGGGCCTTGAGGAGCTACTTCTTTCCGAAGTAAAGTCGATCAAGTCAGAAGACGTCTCTCAAACCAAAGGTGGGGTGCATTTTACTTGCTTTCCTCAGGAAGCACTTCGATTAATGCTTTCATCAAGAATAGCATCTAGAATCTATAAGAAAGCATTTCAATTTGAAGTAAAAAATGAAAAAGACCTCTATCACTGTGCTCGAGATATTAAATGGAAAGGTGTCTTTAACCTAGATCAAACTTTTAAAATCAGTGTCGTACAAAGTAAGTCTCCTAAGGGAACTAAACGATCAAAGTTTAAAAGCACAATGTTTCTAGGGCAAAATCTTAAAGATGGTATCGTTGATCGTTTTCGTGATGATTGCAAAGGTGAAAGACCTGATGTTTCAAAAGATCAAGCCGAAATGGCAATCCTTTTACACCTTGAACCAAATGATAACCCTTACTCACAAAAAGAGACCGCAACTATCCTGCTAGATATGTGTGGCGCGCCCCTAAGTCAAAGAGGATATCGTGACACCAATTTTGCAGCTCCCCTAAAAGAGAATCTGGCAGCTGGTCTTGTACTTCTTAGCGGCTATAAAGGTGATACGCATTTCGTAGATCCCATGTGTGGATCAGCTACAATCATCATTGAGTCACTTCTCATTAAGGGTAACATTCCTCCTAGCTATATTGCCGTTGATACCATTTTAAAGTATCCAGAAGAGAGTTACTGGGATTTTCAAAATCATAATTGGTTTCAAAAAGATAAGTACCTAGTTGAAGAGTGGCAAACGCTACTTGAAGAGTTCCAAGAAAAAACTCATTCAGGGTTTGAAAAACTAGAAAATTCAGAGTTTAAAACTTTTGCTAGTGACAGCGAACAATATGCGATTAATGCCAGTAAGTTTAACTTGAAAGCGGCAGGACTAATGGATAATGTTCACCTGGGTAAAGAGGATGCGACTAAAGTTAAGTTTTCAACTATTGATAGTGGAATTCTTGTCACCAATCCTCCCTACGGAGAAAGAATTGGTGAGGAAGAAGTGTTGCCAACTCTGTATCACGACTTTGGAGAAAATCTTAAAAACAACTTCAAGGGATTTAAGGCCTGTATTTTTACAGGGAATCTTCCTTTAATTAAAAGGATCTCCCTAAGAACATCTAAAAAAATTATTCTATTTAATGGAAGTATTGAATCTAGACTTGTTTGTTATGAGCTCTATTAGGTACGCGGATCCAAATCGTGATATCCAAGACTTGCCCCA
>JBFKKF010000075.1:0-7129 GCA_041631355.1 Bacteriovoracaceae bacterium
AAACTGAAAGTGACAGTACTTACAGTTTTCATATATCTGCTTCTGAAAAAACCGGAAACTGGTTGCCTTCTGAAAAAGGAAAGAAATTCTATAAAAAAGCACAATTTGTTCTGCATGAATTTCAGGCCCTAGAGACCTTAGGAAAGGAGCTTGGAGCAGGGCTAGAAACAGAGATTAATATTTGCGCAGATGCCATTTTCCCTATCTGTCATATCTCAGAAGTACTACAAAATTTCTTTGAACCGCATATATCTACGAGCTTGAACTTAAATATCGATGTTCTAGAGGGGGTTATTAATAAGCTGGAAAACCACCTAGTGGACTTTGCCCTTGGTCCCGACCTTAATCTCTCCAGTGATATTGAAAAAGTTAAAATTATCCAAACTAAAGTGATTCCAGTCGTAAGTCCCAAGCTATACGAAAGAATAAATAATGACATAAATAATCTTAAAAAAATCCCACAGATCGTAGTAGGAAGTTCCCACAAAGACTCTAAGGATATCATAAGGGGACTTATTTCAGATCAATACTGGCTTACTTCTGATTTGTCCATGAAAGAGCAATTAATAGAAAATGGTCTTGGTTGGGGAAGACTTCCCACTCATCAAATCCAAGATAAAATAGATCATCATAAACTCGTTCCCCTAGTAGGAATAGATGAAGTAAAAGAGTTTAATGTTGATCTTTATTTATTGCGTTCCAAAACAAAGATTATGGGCCCTAATACCAAAAGTCTCTGGAATTATCTCAAAGATCTAAATTTACAAACTTGACTAAGCAGAGATATTAAACTTTTTGAATTGTTCCGCCGCTCTTTTTTTGGCCTGCTCACGAACCTTTCTTAACTCAGATCCCTCTTGGGTACCTATGACATCAATGGGATCACCAATATATTTATTTTTCCAAACATTCATCACCCGAATCCGAGAAAAAGGAAGTTCGCGGTTTTTTTTGTATCCAAACTCTTCAATGGCCACAAATTGTCCCCTGGGAGAAGCGCCAATAGACTTTACCCGCACAAAGGCCCTTGCCTGTACTGAATTACCTAAAGAGGAAAGAAATAGTCCTGTGGCGAGTAAATAAATTTTTTTCATATTTAAAGCTCCTTTAACCCTACGTAACTAGGAGCAAAGCCGATACCAAGTCTCTACCTGACAAGTCTCGTATTTTTAGATACTTACTTTGTTAGCTATTCATAAATTGCATCAAGCTGTTATAAAACTAGACAAAATTTTATTAAAAAAAGAGGAAAAAAGTGCTCATATTTGAGTGATTTGTTCCGATAAAAGACTTAATGAATAAGGTATTATCAAAATTTATTCTTTTCGTGCTGCTAACTGTCCTAAGTATCCAAGCATTTGGGGAAAGTACGGAAGAGATCTATGATCGAATGCTAGACGAGCACACTCAAAACGGTCATCTGTCTGAGGAGTCTGCTCAAAACTTAAAGTATAAATTTCGTCAAAATCAAACAATTCAAAAAGATCTCAATAAGCAAGTCCGTGGAATTGCCTCTACTATGAAAAAAAATAGTCAGATTATGCAATTTAAAAATCCTGATATTGAAATCCCTGTAAAATAGTTCTATTTTAGAATCAAATTTAATTCAACTCCAACCAAGGATTTTCCATGCGTGAAGATTACGAAAAGTTTATTGATAATATTCCTGACTTCCCTAAGAAGGGAGTTGTATTTAAAGATGTATCGCCACTACTAAAGCATCATTTCCACAATTTGATAGATGATATGAGTGAAAATATTAATTGGGATGAAGTTGACCTCGTCTTAGGAATTGAGTCAAGAGGATTTATTTTAGGTTCCGCTATGGCCTTAAAAAATAATAAAGGCTTTCTTCCCATTCGAAAAAAGGGAAAACTACCTCCCCCAGTTATTGGTGAAGAATACACCTTAGAATACGGGACTGATAAGCTTGAAATGAGAGTAAATGAGGAAAAGCTAAATGTTGTCATTGTTGATGATGTACTCGCAACAGGTGGTACTCTAAAGGCGAGTATGAATCTATGCCAAAAAAACAATTATAACGTAGTAGCAGTTAGTATGCTGATCAATCTTAAATTTCTCAACTCTCTTGATCAGGAATACAGTTTTATCCACTCTGTTTTAACATACGAATAATCTGCCTCTCTCCTATTAATGGGATTAGTCTACTAAAATAGGAGTATGTTGCGTTTTATATTATTTTTTTCCGCCTTATACATCGGATTCTTATCCAATGCTTTGGCCCTTGAATCAAGTGATAGCCTAAGATTAAAGATTCTTAAATCATATAACAAAAATATTCTCGTCCTCAGTCGTGGTCTCGAGGACGGGATTATTGTAAAAGACCATATCAAGATAACATCAGAGGATGGATTTATTGCACGAGGCATATGTCTAAAGGCCACTCTCCTAACTTCACACTGGAAAATTTATCGAGTTGTGCGTCCACAATTAGTAAGTAAAGACTCAATCTATACCGCATATTCAATCAATCAAAGTGAAATCCCCTCTGATATTGCTGCTTTAAGGCCAGTTGATTTCACTCCCTACTTAAAAGATTACAGTGACGAAGACGTACTCAAAGGTCTTGAAATGCAACAAGAAAGAATTGCGAAATATGATCTTCCAACCAGTGTTAAAGAGACAAAAAACTTTCAATATAACTCTAAATCAGGAGTTCAAAAGCTGATTGATAATACGTTCCAAGATAGAAAGATACGCAGAGATTTAAGTAAGAACTATTTAAATATCTTTGCCAGTCCATACTCCGTTCAAACCCGCTTTGATCAAAAAGAAGTTCATTACGGTGCAAAACTCTACAATAAGGGAGAGAAGTATCGATATGAGCTAAATGCGCTAGAGGCCCAAAGACGTATCATAGATCCGGTAACCCAGGAAGGATATAATTCCAAGACAACTCATTACGATTTTAGTTTTCAAATAAACCGGGCCACCCAAAACTTAAGCATCATCACCTACCTTTCCTACGACAGACAAAAGATTGGTGAAGTTTACTATCCCCATGATCGTTATCAAGTGGGAATTTTTGGACTTAAGCTGCATTTATGGGAAGAAGATCCCAAAAATAACTTTGCAGATCTAAGCTATATACCAGTTTTTGATAGTCTCGAGTATTCAAATCCAAACTCTCAAGACGGGACAGGGCTAACTGAGTTAGTAGGGGTGAGACATCGCTTATCACTTAATTTTTATAACGATATGAGTGATAAGTTACATAATAAAACCTCGATTATCTATTCTCCATTTATGGATATCGCCTCGCTAGAATTAGAAAATGACTTTGTTAACTTTAACTTTAGTACCATGTTCTCTTACAATTTAGGTTCCAAGTTTTTTGCTGATTACGGAGTCGATTATGAACAAGATCAATTTCGTGGAGATACCTACAATATTCCTCCAACGAACTTGACTCAGACCGTTCGCTTTCGTTATGAATTTATGCTTTAGTTTATTTCAATAAGGGCCAAATACTCTGTATTCCCAGTTTTTCCCTTAATGGGTGACTCGATCAATTTATTAATTTTATAATTATTCTCTTTAAACCAAGTTCTAACTTCATCTAGGATTTCTTCTTGATGGGCTTCTGAGACAATGCCGCCTTTCCCTAACCTCTCCTTACCAGCTTCAAATTGAGGTTTAACTAGAACGATGGCCTTCGCATTTTCTTTGAGTAGTGAAGCAATCGTGGGGAAAACCAGACGAAGAGAGATAAACGAAATGTCAGCAACAGCCAAATCAACTTTTTCAGGAAGCTCTAACTTATCCTTTAAGTTAACTCCTTCCATATTGATCACTCGTGGATCATTTTTAACGAGTTCATGGAGTTGATCATGTCCTACATCAATGGCGTAAACCTTAGACGCTCCCCTTTCCAGGCAAACTTGGGTAAAGCCACCTGTACTCGCTCCACAATCAGCTACAACTTTATCTTTAACATCCATTTCAAATTCATCTAGTGCTCGAATCAGTTTATAAGCACCACGACTCACATAAAGTTTTCCTGTTCTAATTTCTATTTCATCAGCGTCCGATACATCCAATCCTGGTTTTTTAACCTGTTTCCCATTACAGAAGACATCACCTTGCTTAATTAACATGCTTGCTTGGGATCTGGTTAGAACCATTTTCTTTTCCACCATGAACTTATCAATACGCATAGGTCTAAATATCTCCTGTATAGATGAGTTTTACAGCTCCCTGAAAGTATAAGTCACTCAAACTCTCATCAACAATGGCCTTTAGTAACCCACCTTTGGCATAAACATTAATTTCTCCGGTCCAACCAAAAAACTTTGAGCAACAAACCGCCGTGGCCATCACTCCCGTACCACAACAAAGAGTTTCATCCTCCACACCACGCTCATAAACCCTCAGCTTGATAATCTTCTTTTCCATATCAACCACTTCAAAGAAATCTACATTCGTGCCACCTGGAAAACGAACATCATTACGAATAGCACTACCTAGTCTTTTAATATTTACATCTTCGACTGAGCTCACATGTAAAACTGCATGGGGAACCCCCGTGTTCAAATACATGGCCCTTTTAGCGGAGAGGTCTGAAATATTAATTTTATCCACGTCATAAAGTTCAGTCATCTTTACTTTCACTTCATTATCAGAAACTAGCTCTCCCTGATACTCTCCATTCATGGTTTCAATACTAAATTTTTTATCTTCTTTAGTTTTCAACACTGAGTGAGCAAAATGCACACTACATCTCGTGGCGTTACCACACATCTCTGCCTCTGAGCCATCTGCATTAAAGATGCGAAGTGAGTAATCACATTTTTGACTGTCACCTATAAGGACAACTCCATCCGCACCAATCCCCTCTCTGCGGCTACACCACTCTTTAATCTGGGTGGGCCTTAAAACTGTTTCGCCTGAGCGGTTATCAATGAAAATAAAATCATTTCCTGAACCAGAATATTTATAAAAATGCATGAATTGCTCCAATTGACTCCGTGCAACTAATAAAAAATCAACCCAATCTATCACATAAGTGCCAGTTTTTCATACTTTTAATGATTTTCAAATTACGATTCATTTTGTATTATCATTAGCCTAGCCTTGGAGCATTAGCTCAGTTGGTTAGAGCCCCCGGCTCATAACCGGGTGGTCGCTGGTTCAAGTCCAGCATGCTCCACCATTTTTTTAAAAAGCCCTTTCATTTGAGAGGGCTTTTTTGTTTTAAACGATAGTAACTTCCATTTGTGCAAAAAAGTTCCAGTCAACATACCATAGCGATCAACACCTCAGTTTTTGCTCCTTAAATTTCAACCTTTTACTCTTTTCTAATTTTTCCATGACCTTGCCTAGTAATACGCGGAGGATTTTATGAATAAAAAAGATAACCATTTATTAGAAATTACAAATAAGATTCACATTTTTAGAGAACAAAAGGTCATGCTTGATCGAGATCTTGCGGAGCTTTATGGGGTTGAGGTAAAAGTACTGAACCAGTCCGTTAAAAGAAATATAGCTCGATTCCCAAAGGATTTTTGTTTCCAACTAACTATTGATGAAGTCGAAGAAAGATGGTCACAATTTGTGACTATCTTTGACAAGAAAACAGCTGGTTACATGCTCAGGAATCCTCCGTTTGTTTTTACAGAAGCTGGATCATTCGCTCTTTCTTTTACCATCAGATCAAGCAAGGCCATTGAAATGGGTCAGTTTATAATACGCGCGTTCACACATCTGATAAGGTTTATCCTTAAAAATGAGAACTTGATGATGGAGTTGAAGAACAATGATCACCTCACAACAACTTTTTCCAATTTTTATTCCTTAAATTTCAAACCATTACTAAACTGAAACTTACACAAGACCTTGCATTCATTGAAAACAAAATGAGGAAAACAGAAATGTGAAGAATAAAAATATTTTCATATAACGTTAGTCCTTAGGCTGCCATATCCCTAGCATTCTTAAGTTCCCACTTTGCCTGCAGTGTAACCCAAAACTCTGCACTAATGCCAAACACCCTTTCAAGATCAAGAGCAAAATTAGCACTCATCCCACGTTTGTTATTACAAATTTCTGAAATCTTTCTCTCCGCACAACCAATTTCTTGCGCTAACCATTTTTGAGTTAAACCTCGCTCTTCAAGAATCATGACCTTGAGAAACTCTCCTGCAGAATATCTATGTTTTATTTCAATCATGGTAATCTCCTATTTCAACTTCAATAAACTCACCTTTTTCGTATTTGAAAATAATACACCAAGGCTTCTCTATTGTTATTGACCAGTATTCTTTCATACTTCCTTTGAGTTTATGTAATTTCAAAGAAGGTGGTTCACAAATTTTCTTTAAGTCATCCATTCCTGAAACATCACTTAAGGCCATTAATAAAAAGATTGCTCTCTGATTCAACCTTTGAGGAAACCTCTTAGAAGCTCCTTTGTTCACCATATCCTTAGTAATTTTTCCATTTACGGACCTAATCATATTTACAGATTACCACATTCTGTAAACATATCAATAAACATTATAAAAAAGATAACCTATTTGTTTCCTCACAAAACCTCTCCTTCCGTCTAAGTAACTTAATATTCATCGAATCTTCTGTAAATTCTGAGATATTTATCTCAGAGGAAGCTCCACTCAAAGCCAAAAACATGAATTAATTTAGATACTTAGAACTGAGGATCAAAAAGTGATGCTTGATAGGGATTTAGCTGAGCTTTATGGAGTAAAACTAAAAGCACTAAACCAAGCCGTGAAAAGGAATCTAAATCGTTTCCCTTCGGACTTTATGTTTCAATTAAACTCCAATGAGTTAGCAGAGCTATGGTCGCAAAATCGACTATAGATGATCTAACTACCCGAAAATATGCGACAAGAAATCCTCCATACGTATTCACAGAAGCCGGCTGCTTTGCTCTGTCCTTTATACTCAAAACGAATCAAGCTATCGAAATGGGATTATTCATCATACGGGCCTTTACTCATCTACGCCGATTTATACTCAAAAATGAAAATCTTATGATGGAGCTTAAAAATAATGATCATCTTTCCAAAACCTTCGCCAATTTTGAAAAGAGAATAGAGCAAAGTTTAATCGTACTTTACAAAAATTAAAGTCTGAGCAAAAAGAAATT
>JBFKKF010000076.1:0-7083 GCA_041631355.1 Bacteriovoracaceae bacterium
GCTTCCTTTATGATAAATAAAGAGACTAAATCAAAAATTATAGTGGCGCTAGATGTCCAAGAAGAGACAAAGCTAAACTTTCTCTTAGATGAGCTTCAAGATGAAGCCATTTATTTCAAAGTTGGGATGGAAGCTTATTACCATTTTGGGCCTAGTCTCATCGATAAATTAAAATCTAAAAACTACAAAGTCTTTTTGGATTTAAAAATGCACGATATTCCAAACACCGTAGCAAAGGCCTGCAAGGTCCTCGGAGGTCTTGGAGTGGATATATTAAACGTTCATGCCGCCGGCGGAGTTGAAATGATGGCGAAGGCGCAAGAAGCCTTTTACTCACAAAATAAAGCTGGGATATTAATTGCAGTAACTCAGCTGACTAGTACTTCTCAGGAAATGCTAAATAATGAGCTGCATATTAACGAAGATATCCAAAATAATGTCATCCATTTAGCTCAAAATACAAAAAAGGCAGGGCTAGCAGGAGTCGTTTGCTCTCCCCTGGAAGTAGTGAGCATTAAAGAAAAAATCGGATCCGATTTTAAATGTATTACTCCAGGTATTAGACCTAAAGATAGCGCAACTGACGAACAAGTGAGAATTCAAACTCCGTCAATGGCCTTAAAAAATGGCTCAGACTATCTCGTTATAGGTCGTGCTATTACTAATGCAGATTCACCAAGACAAGCATTTCAAAAAATTATTAAGGATGTTGAAAATGAATAAAATCGCCAAAGCATTATTAGATAGCAAATCAGTTCATATCGAACCAAACCCAGATAATTATTTTACTTGGACTTCAGGTAAGCGCTCCCCCATTTACTGCGATAATAGACAACTTATCTCCTACCCTGGTTATAGAAAATTAATCGTAGAAGAATTTGTTAACTATATTCAAGATCAGCATTCCGAAGTAGAGCTAATTGCCGGAACCGCCACTGCGGGAATTCCTTGGGCGGCGTGGATTTCTCACGAACTTAATTTACCGATGATCTATATTAGATCAAAGGCCAAGGGCCACGGTCTCAAATCGGCCTTAGAAGGAAAATTCGAAGCAGGTCAAAAAACATTAATTATAGAAGACCTCATTTCAACAGGAAAAAGCTCCCTGGAAGCCTACGATCATGCCTCTAATGATAATCTTGAAATACAATCAGTTCTTAGTATTTTTAATTATGGCTTTCAAGAAGCTAAAAATGCTTTTAACGAAAAAAATGTTAATTACCACTCCCTTTGCAATCTGGATGAACTTTTAGCTCACGCTCATAATGAAAAATTATTAAATGAATCTGACGTTGAAGCCGTTGGACGTTGGGCGAGAAGTTTTAAATAAAGTCACGAATTGATAGGAAATTAAACCCAAATCTCATGCCTGATTCATCACCAGTATAAATGAGTGTTGCTTCGTTGTTCTCTGGGTTTAAATTTCTATAATACTTTAATCCTTTAAAACTATTTTGTGAAATCGTCTGTGCTAATTTTATCTCATATGTTGATACAGAAATTCCCTTATCTTCTAATAGATCTACTTCATTACCTACATTATCCCTAAAGTAATACAGCTCTGGGGATTCAACCCTGTTTAAAATATTTTTAAGTTTTTCTAAAATGACTAAATTTTCAAATAGAGACCCCTTTAATGGATGAGATTTTAGCTGCTCTTCATTTTTAATCCCAAGTAAATAAGATGCCAACCCTACATCATAAAAATAAAGCTTAGGACTTTTCACAACTCTTTTTCTAAAATTTTTAAAATGGGGAGGAAGAAGATAAATAATATAGCTTGCTTCCAGGATTGATAGCCATGAATCCACTGTATTATTTGTGATACCTAAATCATTTGCAAATCGATTCTTATTCAAAACTTGCCCTACATTACTAGCACATAGTTTTAAGAACTTTTCAAAAATGGATAAATTTCGTATTTCTTTTAGCTCTCGTAAGTCTTTTTCTAAGTAAGTTGATGTGTAAAACGATAATGCATCCGTTGGATTTAAACCTTGGTCAATTATTCGTGGATAAAATCCCCGATACAACAATTGATCGATATTTATTTCTCTCTCGTTTCTTAGCTCGTGCATGGAAAAAGGAAGTAACTTTAAAATCGCCGTCCTGCCGGCAAGAGATTGTGATACAATATTAGCAAATTCAAATTGGTGACTACCGGTTAATATAAATTGCCCTGGGCGATTTTCCTTATCAACAATTCCTTGAATATATGAGACCAAATCAGGAACTTTTTGAACCTCATCAATAATCATATTCTTTGCCTGGGATAAAAAACCTCTAGGGTCATCTTTTGCAAATTCTCGTGTATCTAAATCTTCAAGTGAATAATAAGCATAACTCTTAAAGTGATTCTTAACTAATGTTGTCTTACCCGATTGACGAGGGCCTGTTACCGTAACAACAGAATATTGTCGGGATAATTCTTTTAATCTGGGAGATATATCTCTACTTATCATTTTTTACAATTATATACTACAAGTGTAATTTTGCAAACAATAAAGGTCCAAGCTACTGTTATTACGACAATACACTCCTGAGCGATTGAAGATAGTTATCATCTAAGCGATGACCTATATCTTCAAGGGTTATAAACTCCCCTCGATTTCCTTTATTGGAAAGAAGTTCAAACTCTTTTTTTGCCTCTGGATAATCAACAACTAAATCTGCGCTACCATTAATTTGGTAATAGGCCACATCACTTCTATACTTGAAAATTTCGTTTCTAAATTTACAGGCCATACCAATAACCGTATCTATTTGTGGTATATGCTCAGCAAGCTTTGGTGCAAGATAGCCCCCTTGAGAATAACCTATTACCGTTATAGGTGTATCTTTAGTTACCAGTGAATCCAAAACTTGTTTTAAATAATCAACGGCCGATTCCATATTCAAATAGTAAAGCTTCTTATTGGGATCAAAAAAATACCAGCCATACTTTATTCTAAACTCATGATGCTTTTTCACAGGCACCGGGAAGGGAGCATCAGGAGCAATAATTGCAGAGTCTGCAGGGAGTATGTCCTTTAGTTTGTTAAACATAAACTCCCCATCTAATAGGTAGCCATGTAATAACAGAAAAACGCGATTATAATGGTTAGGAATTGATTGGTAACAATTATGTTTAAATCTTAGAGAAATATGACTCAACTGTTTTTTCATACAAATCCATTTGTTGCACTGCTGCTACCACAAGTCTCCTGGCACCTTTAGGGTTATTGACTGAGTACTTCTACTGCGTAGTCATAAGTTGAACCAGAAGTATCATCTATTCCAAGTGCACCATTAGTATTTTGTCCCCAACAGTTATATTTATAACTCTTTCTGGCGCAGACATTATAATTTGCATTTCCAAAGTGTCTTATTAGTCCCTCAGAGTTTCCTTCCATATTGATTACAGGTTGTGGAGTGTTTGGATCAGCTCCGCCATCTCCGTAGGCTGCTCCCCAAACATATACTTTCCCATTAGTAATAGAATATGTTCCATTGCTACTTAGGTAGAGCTGAGTGGTGCCTGAGAAAAGACCAGAAGCTTGCACTGGAATCCAGGTGTTTGTTGTTCCACCATTTCCTAGCTGGCCATTTGTACCCGTCCCCCAACATTTCACTGCACCAGAGCCGGTAATAGCACAACTATGATAACCTCCCACTGCCCTATATATTGCCGTGATTCCACTAGTTAATCCTGACACTTGATAAGGATTAGTAACACTAGCACTATCTGTAGAACTTCCAAGTCCGTAATTAACATTTCGCCCCCAACATTTAACAGCTCCATTTTGAATACCACAAACACCAACAGAAGATGAGGCCCCACCTATGGCCAGATCAGTATAACCTGTCGGTGAGTTATAAAGCTCTACAGGAGTTGCACTATGCGTCGTTGAGTTATTTCCCAGCATCCCATAAGTGTTGTAGCCCCAACTAAATACTCTTCCAGCATCAGTTATTACCGCGTATGTTAAATAAGTTGGACTTTGGTAAAAGTTTTGAATTCCTGTTCCTTCGGGAAGATTATTTAACACATTAGGAGTTGAAGCAGACCCAGTAGATTGACCATTTCGATAACCTGCTCCCCAGCAATAAAGACCACCATTTTTTTCAGCACAATAGCCCCCATAAGTTGAATAAAATAAACTCCAAAGCTTGGTAACTCCAGATGTAAGATTCAAAGAATTTACAGGAATACTTGAATTTGTTGTCGTTCCATCACCTAGTTCACCATAAGTTGTATTATACCCCCAACACTTAACCGCACCGTTTTGCAGGGCACAAGCATTTTGATAACCAGCAACAATTTTAGTTACCCCGGACGTTAGCCCAGAGACTTGAGTTGGTACATCTTTATCAACTGTAGTTCCATCACCGAGTTGTCCATAATTATTTTTCCCCCAACATTTTACAGCGCCATTTACGACAGCACAGGTAAAATTATTCCCATAAGCAAGGTCTGTTACATTGGTAAGTCCAGTCGAAGTTGGTTTATACGCTGTTCCCGTGGTAGTTCCAAGCCCTGTTTGTCCACTAGTATTTGCTCCCCAACAATAAAGTGTTCCTGAGAAGTTGGCACAAGCATGGGTACCAATGTATGAAGCACTATTAGGATTTTTCATATTATTTCCAAGATCACCACGAGTAAATATTTTATTATTAACAGCACCAAGGTCATCAACTGCAACCACCTGCTTATCACCATCAATTGCTTTTACTAGCCAGGTCGTATTTGCAGCCACACACACCAAAGTTAATTGAGTAAAACCTGTAACACTGATCGCTTCTTGTTCACCGTTGTAGAGAATCTTTTGACCAGTGTTTATATTAACCACAAAACCTTTAGTAGAGCCTGAAGTTAAGTGAATAGACTCACCTGCCGTACAAGTAGCTGGTAGCGTGTGACTTAACTGTGTAGAAGCACTAACCGCGTAAGCATTTCCAACGGCAAGATTAGTATCTGTAGTAGCAACAATCCAATCATAAGCTCCAGAACCTGACTGAATCGAATTTACATCTGTTTGAATACTTGCAAGGTCTCCAGAAATATTCGTTTGGTTACCTTTTACAGTCGTTAGATCATTCGTTATCGTTGTTTGATTAGATTTAACAGTCGTAAGATCATTCGTTATTGTTGTTTGTGTCGCCTTCATTAAGTTAATCTGCTCTCTTAGTGCCTCTAGAGACATTTGATCTCGATCATATGTTCCAGCTGATTTTGTTTTAATGTCAGCTGTGGATGCATCCACATAAGTTTCCATTTGTCCTTTGGTAGCAGCATCTGTAGAAACGGTACCCGGCGCAAGGCCTGTTATCTTATTAGATGCCATAGCAATAGCACCACTCATCGTTCCGCCAGCAAGAGGTAATTTTGTGGTATCTGTACCACTTGGAATTCTTGCAGCTGCAAAGACCCCACTTGTAACTTTACTGGCATCAAGATTAGGTATATCTGCAGCTCCTATATTTGCTCCAGTTGTGACCCTACCCTTGGAATCCACTGTTACCTTAGAATAAGTTCCAGCTGTTACTCCTGTGGCCGTTAAAGTTGGGTTTGGGTATGTACCCGTTAGGTCACCTCCCGCCGCTCCACTTGCAGTTTGAGTTGGAAGGTTTGTAAGTTGTGAGCCATCCACTGCCGGTAGCTTTGCGGTACCATCGAGTTGGACAATTTGATTAGCTGCTACTCCGACATCAACATTAAGTGTAGCTGATCCAGAAGTTGATCCTCCTGTAAGTCCTGTTCCCGCGACAACATCTGTTATATCACCACTACTAGTTCCTGCGGCAGATAAACAGTTTCCGCCATCAATACAAATATCACTTGCCGAATCAACTTTAATATTACCTACGACATGTAGTTTTTCTGCAGGAGTGGTAGTACCCACCCCGACTTTGCCTGTCTGATCAATAGTTAGAACTGCAGCTTTATTTGTATGATCATCGTTATAAGTTCTAACTTGGAAAAGTCCGCTGTTAACATCTACAGCAAAATTTTCATCAGTATTCCCATCTGTTTCCATAAGTTCTAATCTTGGAAGTAGTGATTTACTTAGTATTCTTCCTCTTACATCCAGGCTTGATTCTGGAGCACTTGTTCCAACTCCAACCTTTCCAGTATTGTAGTAAATATCAGATCCTGTTGTAGTCCACTGAGAAGCATTCACTCCTCCGACTTGTGCTGTGACATAAGTTTTCATGGCAGATACAGATGCTGCTTGATCCGTTTCTGAGCCTGCTGTTGAATCAACTACTACTGCTGTTTGAGCTCGTGTGTTACTAAAATATAAATTCGTTGCACCTTCAGAAATATCATCTGAATTAGTTATAGCATCTTGTTTTCCAGCAACAGTAGTACTTAGAGCAGATACATCCACTCCATCCACAAGACCTACGTTTGTAATATCATTTGTGCCAGCATCTAAGTTTCCAGTCATAGCAACTGAGCCATCTGCTTTAAAATCACCACTACCTAGTCCATTAGTTTGTGAACTTACATAAGTTTTCATCGCTTGAACTGAAGCTGCTTGATCGGTTTCCGATCCTGCAGTGGTATTTAGAACTGCTGCAGTCTTTGCTCTTAAGTCAGTAAAATATAAATTAGTTGCCCCTTCAGAAATCTCATCTGAGTTTGTAATAGCATCTTGTTTACCAGCAACAGTAGTACTTAGTGCAGAAACATCTACTCCATCCACCAGATTTACGTTGATAATATTTTGAGCTCCAGCGTCTAGGTTTCCAGTCATCGCAACTGTACCATCGGCCATAAAATCTCCACCACCACTAGCTGCAACTTGAGTTGAAACATAAGTTTTCATGGCGGCTACTGAAGCTGCTTGATCGGTTTCACTTCCTGCGGTGGTATTTAGTACTGCTGCTGTCTTTGCTCTTGTATCAGTAAAATATAAATTCGCCCCTTCCGCTACTTCCGTTGTGGTCTGTCCATCAACATAAGCTTTGATAGCCTTTTGAGAAGGAACTTTAAGATCACTATTTGATGCAAGTGTATTATCAATATCAATTGCTGAACTATCTAGTTTTCCTGAGACTGTTGTATTTAGAGCAGAAACATCAACTCCATCCACAAGA
>JBFKKF010000077.1:0-7056 GCA_041631355.1 Bacteriovoracaceae bacterium
CACTGAAAATATTATGATGGCCGCTGTGTGGGCAGAGGGGAGTACCGTCATCAACAACGCTGCGAGAGAACCAGAGATAGTTGATCTTGCAAATTTTTTAAAACAATTTGGTGTAAAAATCTCCGGGGAGGGAACCTCCCAGATAACAATTACGGGGAACACTCTCTCGCAATTTGTCCCTGTAGATAATAATAATTATCAGGTTATTGGAGACCGAATAGAAGCGGCAACCTATATCATTGCTGGCTTAATGACCAACTCTGAAATAACCGTAACAGATTTTAACCCTGAGCATATTCGGGCAGTACTGAATACTTTAGAAGAAATGGGGGCAAACTTAGAAGTGAAGCCTTCAAGTGTTAAGGTGTTCGCCTCTGGGAGACTTAAGGGAGTAACAATCGAGACGGCTCCATTTCCCGGTTTTCCAACAGATGTTCAAGCTCAGTTAATGGCTTTAATGGGGATCTCTGAGGGTAACTCTGTAGTGAGTGAGCATATTTTTGAAAATCGCTTTATGCATGTTCCAGAGTTAGTAAGAATGGGGATGAGTATTAAGCTTGATGGGCATAATGCACTTATCTCTGGTGTAGAGGAGATAAGCTGTGCTCCCGTTATGTGTACTGACCTGAGGGCAAGTGCCGCTCTTGTGTTGGGGGCCTTAGTTGCTAAGGGGGAGAGTCAAATCAGTAGAATTTATCATCTAGATAGAGGTTATGAAAAACTTCATTTGAAATTAAAAAATCTTGGTGCCAATATTGAAAGAGTAAAATCTTAGGAGGTCACAATGGATTGTTTGTTTTGTAAAATTTTGAAGGGAGAGATTCCATCGGAAAAAATCTATGAAGATGATAAGGTATATGCTTTCAAAGATATTGCACCAATGGCCAAGGAACATTACTTATTTATTTCTAAAACTCATACCTCTAATATTAATGAAACCCCAGGTGAGTTAATTGTTGATGTTATGCAGGCAATTAAAAGTTTCACAACCCAAAGTAAATTAGAAAAAGAAGGCTTTCGTATTGTTACAAATGTGAATGCTAATGCTGGGCAAACAGTATTTCATACTCACTTTCATGTGCTTGGTGGAGAGCGTCTAGGAAAATTTGGATCTTAACTAGTTCGATTGTAATCCAGTGAATAATGCGATTAAAATTGATTGTTGTAGCTGATTAAAATTGGTTAATTTACCCATAATGAGAATTGGGCTTAAATCAACTTTTGCACAGGCCACTAATTGATTTTTTGCTTTACTGTATTCAGTGATAGTAAAAAGATCAACAAATTCTGTGTCATACTCCTTCATGATCGTTTCGTCTTCAGGCTTTCCTGCTTCAAGGTTTGGTAGCCTAGTGCCCATGACTTTTGAGTAGCAAAGTTTGGGTTTTTCACCCTTTTCTTCTTGTTTTTTTGTAGGCTCTTTTAAATCGTGAAAGATTAATGTGAGTTCTTTAGAAGCGAGGTTTGTTTTTAGGATGAACCACAGTTCTTCAAAAAATGTATTTCTATCTTTAATCCATAGATCCTTGAGATAGGTGATCGTAGGATAGAGTTGCTCGATAGTTTTGATATTATTATTCAAAATCCATCTATTATTGCACTTTTGATAGAGATTAAAAAAATCAACTCCATTCAAGCTTGCAATTGAGTCTTTGCTTGTATTTAAAGATTGAACTGAAAAAGTTGGGTAGAATTTAGCTTCTTTGTCTAATAATCCTTGAAGGCCCGAGAGGTCATCAGCTTCGTCAAAAATAAGAAGATCTAGCTTCTCATCTTCAATACTGACGGAATCAACCACCTTGTCCTCTAAAGAGGCATTGTGGGTGTCTAGAGTAAAGATTTTGGTTTGATTTACTGATAATAATCCGATTTTTGTTTGCATAGTATAACTCTAAGTGAATTAATCAAGATTTTCCAGTATTTTATGAAAGCAATTTTTAAGATACAATGAAAGTCATGAAGCTACATGTTATTTTATTTTTTTTGCTAATCCATTCGGCCATAGGGCAAGATGAGCGATTTTATCGCGGTGTTTTTACCGGAGCATTAAATAAACAAAAGAAGACAGCTTTTATTTATAAGGTTGAAGTGGCAGGACCAAAGTATATGCTCGATTTGGATCGAGACGGAGTTAAGGACTCACTCCAGCTAATAAAAAGAGATGGAGTGGACTTTATTCGCATAAACGATTATCAAGGGCGAGCTGTATTTGAGCAACAATTAGATACCAAAGGAAAGCAGAGTAAGGTTTTTAAGATACATCTTAAAACAATATCACCAACCGTTGATGTTCTCATTGTTCATTATTTTGAAGGGTATAACGGAGCTGTCGAATTTGAAGCAAGTGCGCGGCTTTATTTTGCAACAATAAAGGATCGAGATCTTAGCAAGATCACGTTTAGTCCGGGTCCACATTTTTGGCATGAGTATGAACTGTCTGCAGATAAATTTAATTATTATTGGAATCGAAGATACCAAGTAAACACTCTTGACTATAACGGGGATGGAGTAAATGAAATCTCAATAAGCTTTAATAAAATACAACGAATTTTTTTCTATTCAGTTGATGGTAAGTTTCTGCAACTCTAAGAAGCTTTTTTATCCTGATCTTCTTGCTTTTCATCGTGATCTTTTTGACTTCTGTATTGGTTCAGATCGGTAATGGCAGCATCTGGGGTAATTATACTACTTTCTTCATTACTATCTTGAGAACTTCTATTAGTGAACCTCGTAATTCCTAGCCACATGAATATTGGAAAGGCAATAAATATGGCCAACGAAACCAGACCAAACCATGAGCTTTGATTACTGTTTGAACTAACAAGTTTATTTTGAGGTGTCTGAGAGTTAACTTTTTGAATTTCGTTTCCAAAATTAAAAAGTACTTCTGTCCCCTCAGGAGTCTTTTTATAGTCTTCAGATTCTACACCGACGAAGTCTTCAACTGCAGGCTTTCTCCCATAGGCAATTGAGCTGGACAAGGTTAGTAGTAAAGTCAAAAGAATAAACCTGTTCATTTTCATAATTCTCCTAAACTCGGATTTCATAACAATTATACTCAGGACTAAATCGTCATTTCGACCATAAACCTTTAATCGGAGTGGAGTTTTAGTTGAGATTTCAATATGATGGCAAATCATACCACTCCCAAGTCCCATTATAGCACAATTTAGGGCATTTTGCTGGGAGGGATCAAATTATTCTCTAAAGTTTAATCATTGAATTCCGAAAAGAAGATTAAGAAAAACCTAGTTTAGGGTGAGAATTTATGAAAGAGTTTACTTTATTTTGTGTTTTAACTTTGTCTTTTGCCTACGTAGCAGGAGAGTCAGGGCTTTGGGACGATTTCAAGCAAAGAGCTGAAACAGTTCATAATTATGAATACAAATCTTTGGAGTTATCAAAAAAATTGAGATTGGCCCTGAGGGAGAATGAGTCACTTAAAGCAGAGATTACTCGACTTAAATCCGAAAAAGAACATTTAGAAATGAATGCTAAGGGTGGTGGCTTTAATCGTACTATTGCTAGTGTACCAAAAAAGTCAGCTAATGATCTTGTTAACTACGATTTATATAAGTGGAGCCCTGAGAAGCTTTTAGGTGTAGGAAGACAAGCATTGCACTTCAAAAAATATGACAAGTCAGCTCAGTTTTATAATGCGCTCTTAGAAAACTATCCAAATCATAAAAGTATTAACGATAAAGTTCTATTTGAAGCAGGAATATCGGCTTATGAGTCGAAAGCTCATTATGACTGGGCAGAAAGAAGTTTTAATAAAATAGTTAAAAATTATCCCGGTTCAAAATTTTATCGAGGGGCCAAACTTTGGTTGGCGCTTTCTCACTTTTACCAAGGTGATCAGAAAAAATTTGTAGATACGGTTAATGAGTTTAGAAAAAAATATCGTAATACTAAGGAGTGGAAAGTTCTTAGTCGGTATTATGAAGATTTGAATTATAAGTATAAAAGATAGGATTTAGGCATGAAGAAGTTTGGTCTACTTTTGCTATTAGTTTCGTTCTCTGTTCAAGCGCAAATTGTAGCGAGAGTCATTGAGGTTAATGGAAACGCATTTGCTTTTTCTGGTAATAAGGCCAAAAGTCTGCAGTATGGAAGTAAAATTTGGGATTTGTCTGAAGTTATGGTAGAAGACGGCTCAACTCTATCTTTGGTTGCTCCTGAGGGATACGTTATTTATGTAAACGGCGGTAGCTTATTGAAATTTTTTAAAGGTAATGTTGAACTGAAAAATGGATATATTTGGGTTGAGAATAATTCGACAGATGTTATTGGGAGTGTGAGCACATCTAATTCAATTGCAAACTTCTCCCAAGGACAATTTATTTATTCATTTGATAATAACTCAGGTAAAACTCAATTATTAGTTTTGACTGGGAATGTGAAGTTTGCCAACGCCTTAGAGCCTAATTTAAAAATAAATGTTCCGGCCGGAAACTTCTCTCTTATTGATAAAAGCTATGAAGCAGGTCTACCAAGGGGGGCGACAAAGGTCGGTCTCACATCTTATAAAAAGATTAAGGGTGTCTTTGCTAATTTTGATAAACTACAAGAGAAGAATATGGACGAGATGTTTGAAGGGAAAAAAACTTCGGCGCGTTCAATTGCCTCAGTTAACGACCAGTTTAGCGGGGGAAGTTCTGTAGTTACTTCATCATCTAAATCCCGACATCAAGGAAAGTTGGTGAGAGTTAAAACTTATGAGTCAGGAAGAGTTCCGGCTTCTGTAAGTGCGATGGATTACTACACCGAAATGAAAAATGAGCAGGCAAAATTGAGAAAACCTTTAAAGACTGGAAAGCAGGCCACAATTCATTACTATGGGGTAGATTTTCCTAAAATCGTTATTGAGCAAAAACCCAAAAAAGCAGCTAAAATGACTAGGCCTGAGCACAAAATGACAGGTCAGAGAAAACCAGCATCTGTAAGTGGTACAAATAACTTGATAAAAGATCTGAAAAAGACTGAGTTTGAAAAAAGCTTAGATACTGAGTCACAAAAAATCAAAAGACATAGTAATGAAGTCAACAGCCTAATCGATGAGCTAAATTCTTATCGCCAAGACTATCAGAAGAATTACTAGAAAAACTAAAAATTTTATCTATTTTCAGCATTCAACTGTCTTAAATATCCTAAATATGGTAAATTTTGAAACATAATTCAAGCAAAGGTATCGCCATGTTTTATAACGACAAGCCAGGTCTTACTTACGACGATGTTCTCTTAATGCCGGACTACTCAGAAGTCCTTCCTCACGAAGTTAGTTTGGCTTCCAGATTTAGTAAGAATATTGAACTCAATATCCCTATCGCCTCAAGTGCGATGGATACTGTTACGGAATCCCTAACTGCCATTACCATGGCCCAGGAAGGAGGGATTGGTGTTCTTCATAAGAATATGTCGATTGAAGCTCAGGCAAAAGAAGTTATTATTGTTAAAAAATTTGAGTCGGGAATGGTCACTGACCCCATCACCGTTGGACCAGAGGATAGCTTGAAGCAGGTTAGGGCCAATATTGAACGCTTTGGTTTTTCCGCATTTCCAGTTGTCGATCACGATGGAAAAATTCTCGGTATTTTAACCAATAGGGATATGCGATACGAAGAAGATGAGTCCATTCTGGTTAAGGAGATGATGACTCCAAGAGAAAATCTTGTGATGGCCGAAGAAGGAATTGATCTAGGTGATGCTAAAAAGCTTTTGCATATTCACCGAATTGAGAAACTTCCTATTATTACCCGCGATGAAAAGCTAGTTGGAATGATTACCGTCAAAGATATTGAAAAATCTAGGAAGCACCCTAACGCAAATAAAGATCAACTAGGGCGATTGCGAGTGGCCGCAGCTATTGGGGTTGGTGAGAAAGAAATTCTAAGAGCTCAATCACTAGTAGAGGCGGGAGTTGATGCTATTGTGGTAGACACTGCCCATGGACACTCTAAAGGTGTGATTGAAATGGTTAGAGAGGTTAAAAAAATCTCATCTACTATTGATGTTGTTGGAGGAAATGTGGCCACTTCAGCAGCTTGTGAAGCTTTAATTAAAGCTGGAGTGGATGCAGTAAAGGTGGGAATTGGTCCTGGCTCTATCTGTACAACGAGAGTAGTAGCAGGAATTGGGGTTCCCCAACTACAGGCTTTAATTGATTGTCGAGATATTTGTCGCAAAAAGAATATTCCTTTTATTGCAGATGGAGGGATTAAGTATTCGGGAGATATTGTTAAGGCCCTAGCCGCCGGAGCCGAGACAGTGATGATTGGTTCACTTTTTGCTGGGACGGATGAAGCCCCAGGTGAGCGAGTCATTTATCAAGGTAGAGCTTATAAATTTTATCGTGGGATGGGATCTTTAGGTGCTATGGTTAAAGGTTCAAAAGATAGGTACGGACAGGGAAATGTTTCAGATGAAGATAAACTAGTTCCAGAGGGAATTGAGGGACAAGTTCCTTATCGAGGTTCTCTCTACGAGAATATTTATCAATTGATGGGGGGACTGCGTTCGGGAATGGGTTATGTTGGTTCCGCTAACTTGAAAGAGTTACGGGAGAAGGCGAGATTTGTTAAAATTTCACCTTCGGGTTTAAAAGAGTCACACCCACATGATGTGCAAATTACTAAAGAAGCTCCAAATTATAGATTAAGTTAAGAGGATATATGTCATCAATCTGGATTATCGATTTCGGTTCTCAATATACACAGCTCATTACTAGAAAATCTCGGGAACTGGGTTTTGCAAGTGAAATTATTACTCTTGAGGATTTTGAAGAAAGGATTCAACAAGAAAAGCCTACTGCGATTGTGCTCTCAGGTGGACCAAATTCCATATTCGAAGATAAGTACGACTATAGTAATATTTTTGATTTAAAAATTCCTACCCTGGGGATTTGTTATGGTATGCAATTAATCTCCAATCACTTTGGTGGAGTGGTTGAAAGAGGTATTCAGGGTGAGTATGGCCATGCCATGGTTCACGGAGTAAATGGTTATGAAATACCAGGAGTTAAAGCAAGTATTAATACTTGGATGAGTCATTTTGACC
>JBFKKF010000078.1:0-6919 GCA_041631355.1 Bacteriovoracaceae bacterium
AGCAATTACTTGGTTTGTCTATGGCCCTTACGGCACGGAAAATTAAAGTTGTAATATCATCTCCTAGAGGAAGCGGGTAGAAGGCCCTTGGGTAATTTACTGGAAAAATGATAAAGATTAAGCATGAAATAAATGTGAGAATTAGAAAGCTATACATGGTTTTATTCATATAGATTTCGTTTTTATATCCAAAAATACACCAAATAAGATATCCAGGGTAGAGCACAATATAAATCCAAATAGTCCAGGGCAGTAAGGGGATATTTTTTTCAAGTTCTGACATGGGCAGAAAGATACCTGTTTGGTAACTAATAGCACCACTTAGGCCATATAGGGCCATAAAGATCCCAGTAAATAGAGGAATAACAACGGATTTATTCTTGTGATCAATTAGCTTTTTTAATGTAATTTTTTCCATAATTTCGTACTTTTAATGCTTTGCGATGTATAAATATTACCCTTTATATCGACAGTTGTCATCAAAATTGCATAATGACAATGCAAAATCAAAATGGACTTTGATGTTAAAACACACAATAGGGGAAATATGTTTTGTGTATTAAGGGGGCATACTTTAGTATTTGCTTTTCTCATATCTTTTTCAGCTTATGCTCAGAATATAAACGATACTCAAGAGAAGACAAATAGCAGCGCTAACTCAGATGAAGTTACGACTTCTCAGTCTGCTACAAACCGATCAAGTTCAAAATTAACTAAGGTTGAAACAAAACCTAAACTAAAAAAGCATACCCACACCTTGGATATCACATCAAGTACTGATACTAAATCACAAGATAAGTCACTATCCCTTTCAAATTGGTATTTCTATACCTATAGACCAAATACTGAGTATTCTGCAAGGCTTTGGTTGGCCATGAATAAAAGTATGGTTGGTAATAGAGAATCTACTATTAATGACTCAAGATTAACTTTTTCTAAAAAGGCCTACTCGTTGAATAAGAATATACAACTAGGGCGTTCAGCTACGGTAGTGCTTCCTACGAGTAAACAAAGTCGTGAGGATGAAAACATGTTATTTGGTATTGAAATCAATCCGTCTATTCGCTTTCAACTGGGGCGTTTCAGTTTTATGTACTTACCTAGACTTAGTAAGAGCTTCCACACATATACAAGCTCTAATTCAGGAAGAACTAATAATGAGTACAGTATTATTCAATTTTACTCTGGTGGATATGCCATTAATGATTACTTTTCAGTCTCTTCGACATTGATATATACCAATAATTGGTCATATTCAGGACGTCGAAAAGACCCTAACTATCTCACTATTTTAGAAATGAGATATAGTTACAATAATAATTTTTCTACGGCACTTGGTACGATGACTGGTGATAGTGTGTACGAGGCTCAAGTTGGGGCAGACAGTAATATAGAGTTATATGATAGAAACTCATCATCGATTTATGGGAATGTGGCGTTGACGTATTAGTCAGTTTATTAGGAGACAAAATGAAGCACAACAATTTTAAAACCTTACTCTTATGCACACTTGTGATTGCAGGTTGCGCTAAGGAAAAACCTTATAAGGAAGTCTTAAAGAGGAAGGTTTATAGTAAAAAAGACTTATTAGAAATTTGTTCTGCAAAGGATCCTTGTCTATATGTACCAAGCGTTACCAACACTCCATATGAAGTACCAGCATCTAGACCGTTTTGGCAAGGAGAGCAAAAGCTGGTTGTTACCCATATGACAGAAAAAGAACTACAGTTTCTTCAAATTGATGAAGATAAAAGATTTAGTGAAAATATTAATAATCTCTCTCCTGTTCTTAATATCTCTGTCTCTCATGTTGATTATAAATGTAGTGAGGATGAGTATGGTGACTGCACCAATAAAGAAACAGTGGATGAAGAGAAAAATTGGGATGAGAAAAGATTCGTTCAAGTTGGAGATGTAAAAGTAGTTGAAGTTAATACTTTACCGATTCAAATGGGAGAACTCTTTAGAAGTGGTTGTTTTACTCAGACAGGTACGGAATTATCTAAAATGGATATAGAAGCTGATGCGGTAAATATTGTCGTAAAAAAGAGTTATTCTTCCAATGCTAGCTGTGCCAGACTTGAGTCTTACGAGGATCTAAGGTATTTAAATTTTACTGTGGATTATGCTTATTCATTAGTTAAATTATCTTCAATTTCTGATCCTAATTATGAACAGATCACATACCCATCCCAAGATGAAAGCTCTTTTGGGTTTTTTAAGACCGAACACAAGGGCAAAACGGTAGATAATCACGATCATGTTGTAGGTGTTAGAAAAACACTTATGAATAGATGGTCACCTAATAAAAAAGATATTGTATATTACTTAAACTCTGATTTTTACCTGCCAGAGATGAAAGTAATTAAAAAAGCAACATATGATGCCATTGAATCTGTTAATAATTCCTTAGAAAAAGCAAATGCGGGGATTCAGATTAAGCTTGAAAAAGGTGATGATTCAAAGCTTGGAGATTTAAGAAACAACTTTATCATCTTAGTAAGAGATCCTCAGGCATCTGGCGTCATTGGTTACGGACCCAGTGTAACTAATCCTCGTACTGGTGAAATCCTTAATGCTAGAACGGTCATGTATTATGGAACGATTCAGAAATTTGTTAGTAAGGCATACGATGGCCTAGTTGACGAGATCTTGGCCAAAAACAATGCAGGGGGGGCAAGCGACTCTTCTCCAATTGGTGTAGGTCGTACTAATAATGTGGACACCTTATTTTCCCTAACTAATGTTAAACTGGATACTTATATTCAACGAGATATTGATGAGGCCTACTATGCGATGAAAACTGATATGAATGCATCAGTTTCTTCGGATAATGTATTTGCGAGTCTTGGTAATCAGAATATGACTGAAATTGACTTCGAAAAAATTTATGCTAAGCAAATTAAAGGTCATACTGAGCATGAGCGATTTATTATGCAACTTGCAAAAGATACCTTTTTTCACGGTGAAAATCTAAACTTTGAAGGGGCAGTATTAGATGCTCTTTCTGATAAACTTAAGAAAGGGAAAAAACCAAAATACTGGGAACAGCTTACTGAAGGTGAAAGAGCGAAACTTATGAAAGAGCTAGTACCTTATGTTTGGGTACCAACTCTAGTTCATGAATTTGGTCATAACCCCGGTCTAAGACATAATTTTTATGGCTCAGTAGATAAAGAAAATTACTACAGTAAACAAGAAAGTAGAGCACTTGGTATGAGAAAGACCATGAGTTACTCTTCCATTATGGATTATGCTTATCGACAAAATAATGAATTAACTGTGATGGGTAAATACGATATTGCAGCTTTGAGATTTGCTTATGCTAGAGAAGTTGAACTCTCTAATGGTAAGTTTGTAAAATTAGAGACGACTTTAAAAGATAGTATTATCGCTCCAGAGGTTAAGAAGTATAAATACTGCTCTGACGAGCACGTACCTAGTAACCCACTTTGTAATAGATTTGATGAAGGATCAACACATCAAGACCTTGTAAAGCACTATATCTCTCAATATGAAAAAAACTATAAGAAAGTAAACTTTAGAAAGAGAAGATATAGTTTTGATGGCTTTACAGGAGATGCTAACTATATGAACTATCTGATTGGTACATTTTTTAATGTGCGACAATTCTTTGATAGTTTTGATCAAGCGGCATTTAATGGTGCTTATGATGAAGATGGTAAGTGGAAAACAAATCCAACTTTAGTTGATATAAAGAAAGCTTCTGACATTTCTTTTAAATTCTTTGTCGATATTTTAGAGGAGCCTGCATATCATTGTATCGTTATTGATAAGGCCAGTATGCAAGAAATCCAGACGACTCCTTTTAATAAACTGATTGGACAGCCATTTGATATTGCTAATGGTTGTGACTTTCTAAATCAACGGTATGCCCAGTCTGGTAAGTATTTATTTGCTGAGTTTGGAAAATACTTTAATAATACCCTAGATATTACTTTAGATAGAGGAGAGTTAGCTCCGGGAAGTGATCAAATTGATGTCAGAGGTATGTGGATGGATAAGATTATCGCTTCTTTTGTAAGCACCTTAAGGATGAATTCAGCATCTTCACTTGGTCCTGCTTCTACTGGGAATTATTTTGATTATCCAATGTATAGAAATAGATTGATGCAAACAATTGATGCTTACTTACAAAACTCAATGACTAAGGTTGTTAATGTTAAATATCCTAATGGTAAAGTTATTGCAAAAAGAGTGAATTATACCTTTGATGATAATCACAATATCTATAAATCGCGTCACCCTGGGATCAACTACTTCTTTGGTCTTCACAGCGCAAGTGTTAGTTATAAAAATGTATTTTTTGATTTTTTAAAGTCTAAGCTAATTAATTCTGAGTCAGATAGTGATCTTGAATCTATAAACACACTTGCTATCTATGACTCTTTAAATGTGAAAAAATTCAGAAGCAATAATGATCTGAGTTTATATCGATTTGATAAAGTTGTAGACTTTAAAGATAAGGATGGAAAGTTAAGGTTTAGATTTGGTATTTATGAGAAGAATACTCGCGCAATGGAATTAGCAAAAATGAATGAAGATTTAACCATGCTAATGAATCAACCTGAAGAGCTAGTCGTTGCCGCGTTTAGAATGAAGCTATTAGATGATGTGACTTTAGATACCTTGCGTGCAAGCGCTAAATTTACTGAGGACCAATTATCAACGATTGAAATACTGGCCGAAGTTGACACAGAAACCATCTATGGGCATATGACAGGAACGCTTACCAATCAGGTGTTGTTGAGCTCAATGTTAGCATTATCTAAATAATAATAGTATAAAACCGTTAAAATAGGGCCAGCATTGTCTGGCCTTTTTCTTTTTGATTTCCGATAATGGACCAATGAAGCCAAGCGATAAGAAAAAAGTGATGTATAAGATTACGATCCTAGGAAGTATTCTAGACTTCTTCTTAGGCGTTATCAAGGTTGTCATGGGGGTGATATTTTACTCTCAATCCCTCATCATTGACGGGATTCATTCTTTTTCAGATATATTTACAGACCTCTTTGTTATACTAGTGGCCAAGTATAGTCATGATCATCCAGACGAGGAGCATCCCTACGGACATGCTAGGTTTGAAACCTTAGGTACGGTAGTGATCGGCGTTTCTATCATAGCTTTAGCGGTATTTTTAGTTATTGATAATGTAGATATTTTCATAAAAGGTGAAGTGCGCCCCATTCCCCAGTGGCCTACATTATTAGCAGCACTACTTTCAATTATTGGAAAAGAGTGGATTTATCGGAAAACCCTTTATGTTGGTGAGAAACTGAACTCGCAACTAATTATAGCTAATGCTTGGCATTCTAGATCTGATGCATTTACCTCTGTGTTAGTGTTTATTGGATTAATCTTTGCAATCAATGGTATCACCGTGGCCGATTTAATTGTTGCAATTGTTCTCTCGATCTTTATTGGCAAAATAGGTTGGGATTTTGTGTGGAAAAGTATTGAGGAGCTCGTTGATACCAGTCTAGCTAAAGATAAGCGGTTAGAAATAGAAAAACTTATTCTCTCTATTGATGGGGTACATGGACTGCATAATTTAAGAAGTAGAAAACTTGGTAATAATGCTATATTAGATGTCAATATTGAGGTCTCTCCATTTATTTCCGTTTCCGAAGGACATGAGATCGCTTCATGGGTCGCCAAAAAAGTAATGGATCAATTTGACTATGTTTATGATGTGACCGTTCATACTGATGTAGAAGATGATCGAGGTGAGAGTAGTGCCTTTGCACCACACGAATATCAATTACGTCCACTTAGAGCAGAGATAATGCATCATCTAAAAGAGATCTTGGGAAATGACTTACTTGAGCAAATTGATGAAGTCCATATTCATTATCTTAATAGAAAAGTCCATCTAAGCTTACTTCTGCTTAACCCTCAAGTTAAGACTGAAATTGATCATAAAATTCTAGAATCCAGTTTAATTACCAATATCAGGTACTTATCTAAATTATAAAATCCATATGACACCAGTTGAACGTATGTTTAACTTTCATTTTGCATGTAATGTTTTATACTCTTTTCATAAAGGAGGTAGAGTTGAATTCAGCAATATATTGGATGAGAAGAGATCTTCGATGGGATGATAATAGCGCCCTTACCATGGCCTGCTCAGAATACGACAAGGTATACCCTGTTTTTATCTTTGATGAGAATATCCTTCTTAAGCTCCCTGAAGATGATCATAGAGTTCACTTTATTTTCAAAGTATTACAAAAACTACAACAGAAATACCCTCTTTCTATTTATTATGGTGATCCCACAACGATTATACCTAAGTTGGTAAAAGCATATAAAGTTGATAAGGTTTTCACAAATGAAGACTACGAAGCTTATGCTTTAAAAAGAGATAAGGAAGTCACATCTAAGGTTGCTTCCCTAGGAGCTGAGTTTGCTATTTTTAGAGATCATATAAATTTAAAAGCAACAGAAGTTTTGAATAACTCAAATGCCCCTTATAAAGTTTTTACTCCCTACAAGAATAAATGGCTTGATGTAATTCATAATAATCTAGATAGGTTCTCTGAAATGAAACCTAAAAGGATTAAAGAAAAATTAGCTCAATTTAAAGATGGTGGTAAAATTTCTGCTTTAAAAGATATTGATTTTAAACCTAGTTCAATTTTACTACCTTCAATAGATGCCAAGGCAACTTGGAAGAAATTTATAGACAAAATTGTAAGCTATGAGAAAGGTCGTGACTTTCCCAGAGAGGATGCCACTTCAAAACTTTCTGTCCATTTACGGTTTGGAACGATATCTCAAAGACAATTATGGCGTTATCTTTATGAAAATGATTTAATGCATTCTGTTTGGGCCTCTGAATTGATTTGGCGCGAGTTTTTCCTCTATCTCATACAACATTTTCCAGAAATGG
>JBFKKF010000079.1:0-6903 GCA_041631355.1 Bacteriovoracaceae bacterium
AGAACCGCAGAATACCGAATACTGAACCGCAGAGTACTGAACACGGAACCGCAGAGGTTGGTGCGTGGTTGAAACTTTGTTTCGACTCATCACCCTTAAGGCCTGTCCAATGCTTAATGAGTAGGGATAAGAAATCTTCTTACCCATTAGGGATTGACTTATATGCTTCAGAAGAAATGGAAAAATGAAAAGAACTATGACAATAATAAAAACAATAGAGAGAAGAAAAAAAGAACCTATTTTAAAAGAATGTGACTGCCATACCGAAAGAGACCATAAAATCAAAAGACTAGGTAGATAATATAGAATATCTATACTCTTTAGAGTACCAATAAACTTACCATCCAGTAGCTCGCGAGTTTTAAGTCTTAAAAGCTTAATAAGAATTGGTAGACAGATACTTAAATTAATAAAGACACAAACAGAAATAATGACCCAAATGATCTCCGGTGAAAGTATCAATTGAAATTTTGCCAAATACCATTGCTCTAAGTAACGAAAACCCATTGGTAGTAAAATCAGATTAAAAAGGATGGTTACAAATGCTGCAATTGCCCCCCAAAAACAGATAATTACAACAAATGAGCCAATGATACTTTTATGGGAGACACCTAATGTCTTAAGAACTCCAATCTGTTTAACCCGATCGAGTAAATAACTTTGAAATAAATAGCTTGACCCCACAATTGAAATCAGAATGGCAACAATGGCCACAAGGCCTAAGTAATCAGAGAGATAATTTAGTATCCTGGTCATTTGCTGCCCAGAGTTTTCTGGAGTTTGTACTTTAATAGCAGGATCTGTGATTAACTCTTTAATCTCACCTTTCACTTGCTCTACATCATAACCCTGTGAAAAGTTAAAAAAATGACTGTACCATGCTACAGATCCAAACTGCATTAGCCCTGTGGCCTTTAAGTGTTGTCTCCCGATGTAGACCTTAGGGGCAAGAGTAAAGCCCCTCATTGAGGACGTTGTATCCGATTTTAGTACACCCTTGATAACAAACTTTTCTTTACCAAAACTGATTTCATCACCAAGTGCTACCTTGAATTGATGAAGGACTTCTGGAGAAACCACTACTGATGGAGAAGCTTGTAATTGTGCTATAAATTTTGAGTCAAACACTTCCCCGCTTTCAAGACGAATTTCCCCCCTAAGTGGGTAACCATCTTCAATTGCTTTTATAAACAGCAGTCTCGTTTTACTTCCACTCACACCTTTGGCCATTCCCATAGAGTATAGCTCTACCAAATAGTTTTTATGGGTTACTTTCCCCTCAAGGTAGGAGTAAACCTGAGTTTTCTCTTCCTTATTTAGATCGCGTCTTCCAGTGATCGCAATATCACTAGATAAAATCTCTCTCGATCTTTCCATCAAAGCAGTTTCTACGCTACTTCTAAAGAGAAGGATAAAAGAAAATCCAATCATGCCAATAACGAGATTCAGACAAAAAACACACCAATACCTTAGATTGTTTTTAATTTCTCTTCGGGCCAGTTTTAAAACCATTATTTCCTTTTAATAATATGATGATTTTCAATCTCATAAATATGATCACATTGATTAGCTAGATCGTGATCGTGCGTGATAAGTAAAAACGTCTGTTTCAATTCTTTTGCAGTGTCAAATAAGATTTTCATAACTGCTTCCCCTGTATCTGGATCCAAGTTTCCACTTGGCTCGTCCGCTAAAATATATTTTGGATTTGTCACACAGGCCCGGGCCATGGCAACTCTTTGTCTCTCTCCTCCTGATAGCTGTTTAGGAAAGTGACTTGCTCTATTAGCTAATCCCACTAGCTCCAGCATTTTCATTGCCTTAACTACTGGTTCAGATATCTTTAACACCTCTAGTGGAAGTAGCACATTCTCGAGTGCAGTAAAATTTTCAATTAGATTAAAGTCTTGAAAAATGATTCCTATGTTTTCAGACCTAAACTCGGTTAATTTTTCTTCGCTAAGAGCAGATATTTTTTCACCGTCTATTTCAATTTCACCAGTATCAACACTATCTAGGCCCGCCAAAAGTGAGAGGAAGGTTGACTTCCCACTTCCAGACTTTCCTACCAAGGCTATACTCCCCTCATCTGCTAACTGAAAAGAGACATTCTCTAAGACATTAATCTTTCTTTGTCCTTGGGAGTACGCTTTTGACACATCACTGAATTTAATCACAACAATCCCTTTATTCCATTAAACACTGTTTGAGCAATGATCTTATAACCTTTGCGGTTAGGGTGTATACCGTCTTCTATATTTAACTCTTTTATCCCTGCAACACCTTCCAGTAAAAAAGGAATCAACTTCACCTTAAATTCCTCGGCCAATTTTGGATAAATTGCAGCAAACTTTTTACCATATTCTTTTCCGTAATTTGGCGGTGTCATCATCCCCGCTAAGACAACCTTAATCCCTGATTGCTGAGCAAGCTTTATGATCTGGGATAAGTTATTTTTAGTCTCTTGGACTTTTATCCCTCTCAACCCGTCATTTGCTCCCAGCGCTAAGACCATTAGCTTTGGTTTTGCCTTGATAAACCATTTTAGTCGGCTCTTCCCTGAGGCAGTGGTGGAACCGGAGACACCTCCATTGATAACCCGATAGTTGAGTTTCTTCTCCTTCAGGATATTTTCAAGCTGAGAGGGAAATGAATACTTGCTATCTACTCCATACCCCTCCGTTAATGAATCTCCAAGGATTAATATCTTATCTTGTGCGTAGCAATTAAGTCCCATCAATAAAACAGCGATTATCCCCATGAGTGCTTTTAGTATCATCTCTTCTCCAGTCAAATCAAAATATCAAAGCTTTGAAGCTTGGAAATATTATAAGATACTGGTAAGATAAAAAAAACAGATTCTTTTGGACAAGGATATAACAATGGCAAAAATACTTAAACCACTTGCAATCATCTTAGTTGGAACCGCCATTCTTGGTGCCCTCTCTCTTGGTGTGGCCATTCCACTAGGACTGATAGTCTAAACTAAATGCAATTAAAGATTTTACTTTGGAACCTTCAAGATTTTTTTATCTTTATGGACTATTATAAGGATGAAGATCTAACTCTATTATCTGAAGCTAAATGGCAAACCCTTACAACTAGCCTAAAAAACAACAAAGAATTAACCAAACTTCATGGCATCAAAGAATTTTTAAACTCAGCATCCCCTGACATTTGTTTATTTACAGAAGTTGGAGGCCTAGAGTCTTTATCTAATTTTAATACTTACTTTCTAGATGATCGATTTGATATACACCACTTTCCTTCCAACTCCAGTAGAGGGATAGACCTAGGTATTTACACCACCAAAAGTTTACAGCAAAAAGTAGAATCAAAATTCTACCAAGACAAAGAATTTGCGCGAGGGCTTCAGCAACTTAATATCAATTTAGGTGAGATAAACCTGCAAATTTTTTTGACCCACTTAAAGTCTAAATTAAATCTTGAGGGCAAAGATTTTGAAGGCCGTGATCAAAGAATGGCCGAAACGAACAAAATTGTCGAAATCATTACTGAGCAAAACAAGCTAAGCAAGTATCAAATTTTAGCAGGAGATTTGAACGGTATTATTTATAAAAATGAAACTGAGCCCGAGCTAGCTAACTTGACAAATAAACTAGGCTTTAAGGATTACTTAGAGGTATTAAATCACTCAGTCTATAATCGGTGCACCTATGTCTACTTCAATAACACACGGCCACCAGCGCTAATGCAATTGGATTATATATTACTAAACTCCCAGCTATGGCCATGGGTTGATGCTGATTGTGGTGTACTGGACTTTGATGGTAACCCTGGCAATATCATTCCAAAAGATCGCAAACAAAGAGATGCGGCACCTAGTGACCACTTTCCCCTTCTGCTTAAATTAAATCTAAAAGACCAGTAAAATAAGCTCCCACCTTGAAGTCAGATGAATTATTGATATAATTATTTGAGTTAAATTTTTTGAGGAGGAACAACCTTGGGTGACAAAAAGGAAAACTTTAAAATTAAAATCGGTGAAGGCTTTCCTGTTGAAAAAGCACTTCGGAAATTTAAACGTATGTGTGATTCATACGGGATTATTAAGATTTATCGCTCTAGAGAGGCCTATCAAAAGCCCTCGATAAAATCTAAAGAGAAAAGAGAAGCTGCTGAAAAACGAAGAAGAAAAACTGCATCGAAGAACTTTAAATCCAGAAGCAAAATATAATTAAGCAGATCGAATTAACGCACAGCAAACTTGAGCTTGCTTTAAAGTGTAATTTATACATTAGATATTATCAATCTCTCCTATAAAACATAAACCTAGCCTTGAGACACCTTTAAGCTCTATAACTAGGGAGAGATTATGAAGAAATTTCTATTAATAACATGTTTATTTATTTATGCTGGACACTCCATGGCAGCAATTGAATGCAGAGAAGCAGTCGTTCAAGGCTATGAAAGTCTTGGTCTGAAAATTTCTGCTTTCTCCTTTAGCTCTGCAAAATTTGAAGATTTCAATTTAACCGTGAAAGAATTCAATAAACTACCTGCCCAAGAACAAGAAAGAATATATACATTAATCAGACCCCTAGAAGTAATGGTTCAAGAAACAATTAATATGATTAACGGAAAGATTAATAGAATTGCTGGAACATTTTACGAATATATGTACCTAGATGAGCTAGAAGAAATGCGAAAGTCTAGAGATCAACTTAGAGCTTGTATCTAAAAGAAATAAGGCCCACATTGCATGGGCCTGAAAGTGATGGTTGGTGTGAAGCTGACTGGATTTTTGTATATATATGAACACGATAAGTGGCAATGAACACCACTTACGGAATAATCTCTATAAAGATCCTTTCAAAGCCTTCTGTACGGCCTTTGATCTCAAAGTCTTAAACTTGGATGTTATTAATGGAGCGGTTTGTAGAAATAAAATAATTAGCATTATTTTATCCGTGTTCGAAGCGTAGCTTCTTTTGAATATACTTAATTGCTTACTTTCAACGTTCTAGCTCAAATTACGTACAACCACTAATTAAGTACTCACGCAGTGAGTCATTGTAGCAATCTTTTGCCAGATTCTCAATGAACAACTATAAAGAAAATATTAAACTTAATTAAAATTAATGGCTTAGATACTGTGAAACAAATTGAACTCTTTTTTGACCTCCTTTCGCCTTACTCATTTTTCGCTTGGGTTAACCATCTGAAATTAAAGGATAATATTCAAGAACCAGTAAAGTTTATTTATCGCCCAGTGCTTATGGGCTCACTATTTTCACATCATGGATTTCCAGGCCCCGGTGAAATTTTGGCAAAAAGAAATTATGAACTAAAAAAGTGCTTCCGCTACGCCCATCGAAAGCACATCTCATTTAGGCCCCCTGAGCAATTTCCCTTTAATCCTATTGCTATCGATAGATGCTGCACAATGGTAGCTGCCGGTGACCAACAATACCAGGTTATAGACACCCTGTTTAATCAAATCTGGAATGAGGGAAGAGTATTAGAAGACCCAGACTTGATTCAGGAAATTCTAACTCATAACTCATTAGCTCCCACTATAGTGGAGAGCTCTTTTACCAAAGCGGCAAAAAATGAATTAAAGGCCAATATAAAGTCAGCTCTTGAGCAGCAAATATTTGGAGTTCCAAGTTTTGTCTACAACAATGAATTTTTCTGGGGAAATGATTCATTAGATGACATGGCAGAGTTTATCAAGGGAAATGACAACTGGGATAAAGATTTATACAATAAGCTAATTCGCTAATACTTAATCACCGAGAATCATATGAATGCAAAACTAATTCAAAAACTGTCAAAATGTCTAACCGATATAATAAGTGAAACCAATGGTATCTCTATAATGGATACCATTGATCTCGCCATTAACTCTGAATTTTCTCAAGAAAATAGTAGTATCCAAAAGGCATTCAAAGAGTTTAAAAAGCTCATGGCCGGTTTCCAACAAGATGAAGTTGATATTCAAACACTCTTAAACCACCCATTATCTGATGCACTTAAATTATTTCTAAAAAACTTCCCTATCCCCTACAGAGAGGAACATATTCACCTGACTGGATCTCTTACAGCAGAGTTTGTTTATCCTAGATTAATGAAACTGCTTGAGGGGGAACACAAAGATCTTTATTGGAAAAAGATCAAGCAAACTTATGGTGAAAATGTAAAAATCGAATCAGTAGAAGATGTTGATGATTTACTTAGACTTAAAGAAGATGAACAATTTGATCGTTATTTGAAAATTCTTCTTCTTCCAAAACTTATTCTTACAGACAAACAGGCCCACAAAGAAGCTGCCTTCCATATGGCAAGTGAGTTATATCACTCTTATAATGTTGGATTCATAAGAATTAAATTTACATTTTCCAGAGCAACCAATGATACCTCTGAACAAATACCTGGTTTAGAGGCCCTATCAGAAGAAGATGTTGTACTTGGACTTTACGAAGGCTTTATGGAGTTCAAAAATAAAGTGCCTGAATTTAATTTTGTACTCTCCCCCTGCTTTAGAAAAGAAGCAGACTTTTTTGATGGTAATAATTTTAAGTCTAAAAAGGCCCATTTTGATCACCAAATAGATCAAATCTTAGACATCCTTCAACGAAATCCACAACTAAGATCTTATCTCACAGATGTTGACACTGTTGGTAATGAAAAGGAGCTTTATCGTAAAGGACACTTTCAAGATATGAAGCTAGGTTTAAGAAAGCTTCACTATAAGGGCTTTTCCATTAGATCCCACCACGGGGAAACCTGGCATACCTTAAAGAAGGGAGTTCAGGCAGTAGATAACTCTATGAATATCTGGCATATTGACTGTCTAGAACACGGGTTAAGCTTAGGGATCAATCCTAATTTTTATTATCACTCACTCTATCAAAGATGTATGATAGCTAATGATAGAGG
>JBFKKF010000080.1:0-6875 GCA_041631355.1 Bacteriovoracaceae bacterium
AAATTTACTTTGACTGGTATGCAAATGGTAAGGTAAAGGGGATATGGTCTGGGAAAGATAAAATAGCAAGTTATAAATATAGAAAAGATGACTTGGTTTACTCAAAAGATGTTGAAGGAAATGAATATGGATTTGAGTACGATGAGAATCACAACCTTACTAAGGTAGTTTATAATCCGAGTAGAAAGAAGGGTGTGAAAGAGGATTCCATGAAGATGGAATATGAACCGAATACTTTCTTTATTTCAAAAATTACAGAAAGAAATGGGGATGAAACAAAATATAAATATGGTTCTGACCCTAAAAGAAAACAAGATCACTACTGGACCTTTGTTGAAACAAAAGGTTTTAATAATAAAATTGTGAAAAATAAGTATGAATATGAAATCAAAACCAGACCTGATGGTTCTCGATATACTTATCGTATTCTGACCCAAGTTAATGGAATCAAAACAGAGACAATTTACTCTGAGTGTTGTGGACTTCCACTAAAAATTGCTAGAGGTAAACACGTAACGAATTTCGAGTATAATGATAAAGGACTTTTAACCAAGAAAAATTCTACTCGCGGTGACTTCGTTAGAATTGAATATGATAAAAAGCATAACAAGATTTCTAAAGTTGAAAACAATAGTGGGAAAACTTTTTTCGAGTACAACAGCAAGGGAAATTTAGTTAAAGCAAAGAACTCTAAAGGTAAAGCTGTCGCACTAATTTATAATCTTAAGGGAAAAATCACTAAAATGGTTGATAAGGATACAAAAACAAAGAAGCAAAGAATTTTAAGTTTTAAATACAATGCTTTAGGTAAACCTGTTGAAATTGAAATGGAAAAAGTGGGAAAAATTCAAGTTGCTTATGATAACTATGGAGAAATCAAGAGAGTTGAGTCTAAGCAAGGTCACAAAATGGCTCTGCAAGTGACTCAAGCCTTTCAAAATCTGCTAGCGATTGTGAAGCCAGCAGGTGTTAATTTAAACATGTAATTATGGGGAATATATTATGAAGATTTTATTAGCTTTAATTTTAGTTTTGGGAATGTTTTCAACGCTAACATTTGCAGACGATACAACTACGGGTGAGCAGACAGGAGATACTCAACAGTCAGGTGAAACCTTATGTGATGACGATAGAGCACCTAAAACTACAACGGAACCAGAAGGGGATGTAGAAGAAAGTAGTGATACGACAGTAGTTGATCAATAATGTAACTATCCAAATTTTAATAGATAAAGGTCTACAGTCTGTAGGCCTTTTTTTATTTATTCAGATGTAATAAAATGTTAGACCAAAGTTTGCGAAATAATTACAATTTCAATTGGTATTTCTTCTTCTTGATACTACTTGAGATGAATGAAAAAAATAATATCTCAGACAACACTTTCTTTAATACTAATCACTACTCAGTTTTCAGCCTTTGCTGGAAGGGTTATTAAAGATACCCCGGTAGTACAGACTTTCATGAATACTGACTGTGAACTAAATGACTCTTGTGACTTAAAAAAGTTTGAACTTGAAGTTTATGATTACAAGGTTCTCTTTTCTAGTGAAGAGACACCTTCATATGGGACTAGTGCTAAATTTAGCTATGAGACTGATAAGGTTGAAAGCTTAGAGAATTACGCATTTGTTCAGTTTATTCGCGGATGTGTTTATACTACAGAGGTTGATGAAAGCGGTGTCGAACAAAAGTATTTCTCTTCAACCAGAGAGTTTTTTGGTGAGTACGAGGACTTCATCCATATGGATTGGGTGATCGATTCGGTAGATACGGATGCCATGTATAATAATGGGGATCCAGGAATGGTAAGACACGGATTTTATAAGTACGACAATGATAAAGGTAAAAAAGTATATTATGTGCAAAAAAAGCCAGCTAAGCCTGTTTTATATGCCACAGATCTCCCATCAGGTGCTTATTTTAAACCTCAATTTCAAAGGGCCAATAATAATATCTTTGAATTTAAAGTCTGTATTTATAAGACTGAAGATATTCCGCAGCAGACAGTTCCAAATGATTTAAATTTTGCGACTCCAATTCATTGTTTTAATTGGGAATCTAAGAATATCTATGATCGATCTCAGGGAAAATTTGTTAAGACAGGTGATATAAACAAATTATGTCAAAAAAATTAACGGCCTATGTAATTATTTAAAGCGTACATAATTTTGATTTAAGTTGATCTATAATCAAAAGCATGTATTTTTTTAATCAATTATTTTTACTATTTATTCTTCTTCCTAGTGTTGCACTAGCAGACACCAATGAAATCACTACCATAAGAGTTGATAACCCTCAAAATGTTGAATTAATCGAAAATAGAGACTTTAGTATTTTGTTCCTTCTGGTTAACGATAGTTTTATTTCCAGTGGCGATGATGATGGTTATACCCATGGTTTAAAAGTCGCAGGGACCAAAGTCACAGATTATGGTTTGCGGATTACTGTTAAATATGCGGCTGACCTCTATACTGAGGAAGCAGAATCAGAAGCAAATGATGATACAGAGCAATTTTTTACTGATGAGACCCTTTTAAACGTTCTTGTGGACAATATTGAGGAAGGTAATTTCTGGTATTGGAAAGGTGGCGTAGGTTGGCAGCAATTAAGTAATGAAGTTACAGACAATTTTTTTTACGGCTCGAGACAGCAAGAAGTTGTTCATGGACTCTTAAATTATATAAATGAAGTAGAACAACCTATCAATATTGAAGAAGACAACAGAAAAAGGCAGGATAATGGAATTGCCCTAGATTACGGAGTCGGATTACAGCAAAATATCGAGAAAGAAAGGTTAAATATAAACTTCAGAGAAGAGCTAGGGGGAAGGTATTCCTCTTTAGAGAATGCTAGTTTTGAATATCTACAGGTCTCGGCTAAGTCGAGTTATCAATTTTCTCAAAACTACTCAGCTGGTGTCTCCTTGGGTGCGAGATTAACTAAACATCACGAAGGGCTACAACATGCCAAGTTTATTGGCTTTGCCTTTAATACTAAGAGGTTTGAATTTGGTATTAGGGCCGAAGACTATTCCGGAGACTTGGTTAATTATGTCTTATATAATAAACCTGAAACTGATGACTTACAGCTTTATGCGTATTTTGCATACTTAGGTGGCAAAAGAGGCGATATTGAAATTCCTATGTTTTTTAGGGAGTAGTGATTGTAAACGATTTAGACAAGGGGGGAGGGAGAATTTATAAGGACTATAGGTTGGGAGTGCGAAAAAAGGTTAAAATTGAAAGGAATAAAATATAACAAAGGAAATGATATGAAACAACTATTCTGGGCGATACTACTTTTATCTACTCAGCTTGTACATGGAAATGATACTGATGATACGTCTGACAAGCTTAAACTGATGACTTTCTCTACAAAACAATGTTTGAAGGGTAAAGAATACTCAGGAAGCTCTCTCGAGGTAGAGAAGTGTATAGAGTGGGTCTTCGACAATATAACAGAGATGAGCTCATTTGAGTTTCTCAAGAGGTCTTGCTTTATAATTTCGAAGGGTACATTAAATGAACCTCGCGCAGAAATTTTTATTCCTTGTATGAGAAGCGGTTTTGAGTTAATTAATGCCGAGTCAACAATCATAGAGAACTTTGAATCTTATATTGCAAAATTTAGTGACTGTGATGATGTATTAAATACCAATATTCTTTGGGATTACTATTTTGATGAGAAAGTGACCGCGTATTGATTCATAAATAAATGATACTAAGGAGCGATGTGACATAGCTAAGCTACTAGTTTTTCAGCTAATCGGCATCGCTCTAATTTTCTATAGAATATTTTAAGTTTTTCATTCATTTCTTTTGTAAGTTTAAAAGGATTTAATCTAGACTTGGCTTCTTTCAAATTTTCTATTTCCTTGATGGATAGCTGACCAGATTCTAAAAGTCTTTCATATGGTGTTTTTGGTTTGTCATACTTCTTTTTGATTTTTCCTCCAACTCTTGTCTTCTCAGTGAGCTTCATACACGGAGTATAATAGTTTTTTAAAGGGCACCAATAATTGATATAGATATCATTCATAAGTTCAACTAAATCTTCTCCCTCAATTCTTTCATATCCAAATAGACCACGGACATGAGTATTATTCTTTTGCTCTACGTGAGCATTGTCATTTTTCTTATAAGGACGTCCTCTCGATACCTCTAAGGCTTCATCACCTCTAGAATTTATTAGATAGTCATGAATTTTTTCATTTAAAAATTCACTTCCATTGTCACTGGAAAAGCTGACAAAAGCGAATGGAAGACTCTCTTCAATACTTTTTATTCCTGATCTTATATCTTCCGCTTTCTTTGATTTACTTGAACGATTTTCAGTCCACCCTGAATGCAAATCAGTCATTGTTAATGTCCATGCAAACTGTCCCTCTAACCGATCTCCACAGTGAGCGACAGTATCTGCTTCAAAGTGCCCAACAGCTTTTTTATCACTATCTTTACAAAGTTTAAGAGGAATTTGAGTTTTAGCCTTTGCTGGAGTCGTAGTTGACTTTGCTTCTGGGCGTTTTTGTTTAGTTGGTTTTAATATCCTTTCAATAGTTGATGGACTCATTTTAAGAAGTTGTGCTTTAATATCTTCGCAAGTATCCAGGTCATAGGGTAGCCAATGTTTAAGTGCTTCTTTTAAGTGGACAGAGGCCATATTATTCATCAGTTGCCACAATTCTCTCAACCTTTGCTCCGCTGTTTTAGAGTAAGTTTTGGGAGCTCCAACTTTCTTTTTAAAGGTAATTACATTACTAGGCTTAGGTTTTTGGCCTAAAAGCTTGATTGCATGCTTTCTAGAGTACGCTGTATTAAGACAAAACTCGTTAAGTATTTGAGTTTTTTCCTTTTTGCTACTTTTTATGTAGCGATCTTTAATTGCAATAAGGTAAGCTCTTTTTGCCTCGATGTTCATGGCCACCTCCAAGTGGTTGAAAAATTAATATTTAAGCAACATTAATTATGAAACATCGGGGTATTCATTGGCAAAAGTCAGAATTCTGCATACCCATTTCGGTGTCATTTTTTATGAATCAATTCGCAGATTTATTACAGTCTAATTGTAATAAATTACCCATACTGTCTAAAATCTATACACACCGTACAAAATACATACAAAACACCCCATTCTAACTCCCCGTTTTTCAGTTCTAAAGCTTGGCATGGGTCTTGTATATAAAAGGGCAAGACAAATTAAACCGGGCAATGGCCCAAAATTGAGGAGAGAGAAATGAAAACGAGAACAAAATCATTTTTTAAAGTCCTATCAGTATTAGCACTAGTATCAACACTAACTGTTAGCTGTGGGAAAAACAACAAATCAGGTGGAGGAAAATCATCTCCCAGTGTAAATGGATTCAACAATACTATGGCCGGCGCCTATGGTGTTGATCTTAATATCATTGGAAATGAGTATCCTTGTACATCAGGAAACCAACAAAGAATTAGATATCAAAGAGACATCAGTAATATTACCCGTGCCAATGTAGGGACAGTTCACGTAGGTGTAACAGCAGGTGGTGATATTGCAGTAATTTCAGGAAATCAGTCTGGTCAAACCTTACTAGAAGTTTTTGCCTGTCCAAGAGCTGGACTTGTAACCAACGCAAGACCTGAAATGCAACAAAGACCTGTCATTCAGGAATCAAGAAATTGTAGTATTCCAGAAATCACAGCGGCTGATTTCTTTCTACAAAACACACAAGGATACTATTATCAATTGAAGTTCTACCCAATTGGTTTAAGTGCTCCTTCAAGATACTGCCAATAAAAAATTAATCAAGTATGAGGTTACACTTAAAGTAACCTCAATACTACCAAGCGAATATTGAAGTTAGTATACCGAGAAAGGTATAACCCTCTCCCTCTCTCAAATGCGTAAGGACGTTCTCACCTTGCGCATTTTTTTATTGTGCTAAGTAAACTTGAGATTTAGGCCAAACCCCGCCCATATAATTCATAAGAATTAAAGATTTGCCTTCAGATGATAAACGCTCGGTATAGCTACTATCTCTCAAAGTATGAACCTTACAAAAGTATTCTTTTCCTTCAGGAGTAATAAACTTCAACTGTTCATCTATTCTTAGACTGGTATCGGACTTAATACTGATGGCAAGATATTGTCCTTTGGAGATCTCGATCACTTCACCAACATAAGACTCATCTTTTCGCTGAATTCGATAGTTTTTTAGTTTTTTAAAGAGAACATCAGACTTATTAATTTGATAATATCCTCGGATAACATCTTTTTGATATAAAGCCTTCACAGACTCGCCCACAGTAAAATCATTTTGAATTTTAGAGATTTCTTTAAGAAGTGCACGGTCTTGTTCAAATCTAAGATCAATTCTTAAATAATTTAAACCTGTCTCCTTAAGCTCTGCCCAGCGATCAAGTAAAAATAGATCTTTTACATGGAACATAAAGGTCCCATGTTGATTTTGAATTAGGGGAAATCCTTTATGTGGTGATTCCTCACTCTCACCTAGAGCTTCAATTCTATCTGTTCCGATTAGATTGACATCTTGATCTTTAAGAAGTGGAGAAAGTAAATTTCGAGGTGAATAAAAGAGTAAGATTCTACCGAGCCCTAGATACTCGACAGGACATTCCAAGTGCTGACAATACTCTTTTAGCTTCTCCTTGCTGAGTTCAATAGAGAGAACTATTCGTTCTAGTCGTTTTCCTATATAGTTTTTCCAAGTGATGAGTCCAGTTAGATTATGATTTCCTGTTTCAGCAATAAATTGTATTGGCTTGTCAGAGTTTTCAATTATATATTGTAAAACTCCTAAATCTTGAACCCTTATAGCATCATAGTTATCCGTGGCTAGGGCAAAGTTGAACTAACTTTGGCCATAATATTCTTCCTT
>JBFKKF010000081.1:0-6841 GCA_041631355.1 Bacteriovoracaceae bacterium
GACGAGTAGGAGGATTCATTCACCCGGCAGCACAAGCTTACTTATTTATCGCAAGATTTGGTGTAGGGATCTATCCAAGAAGAATCCGACGAGTAGGAGGATTCATTCACCCGGCAGCACAAGAGAAACTGTATAGAGACGTAATCTTAGGTACTTATAGCATGCCTGGAATATTTGCCCAGTGATATATTTAACTATGTTATAATTAAGGTGATTGATTCAGCCTCCGATATTGTTTTGAGGACGGACATCATGGAAGTGGTAATGCATAATAAATTAGGTCAGGATAAGCGATTAGTTTTACTAATTGGGATATCTCTGCTTGTGCATATTGCTTTTATGTTCACTATTATGCCTGACTTTTCGTTGGGGAAATTATCATCACTTCCTGAAGAAAAACCATTAAAAATTAAACTTGTTCAATCAGATGCTATGAAGAGACAAATTGTTCAGACTGAGCAAAGTAAAAGAGAAAAGAAATTAAATCAATCTAAATTTCTATCTAACAAAACAAATACATTTGATCGTGAAACTAGAAGTATGGGTGTGGGTAGCTTTAAGGCACCAGCTATCGGGTCTAAAGACGCTCGAAAAACGGTTAATAGAGTAAAGGCAAGTGCTGCTCAGAAATTTAAAGATATTAAGCTTGCTGATCTAGGATTAAAGAAAAGCACAAACCTAACAAAGAAAAAAACAAATAGAAAAATTGCGAAAGTAAACGCACAAAGAAAGGGTTTAAAGTCTGGTAAGCAAAATGGCTTAAATCTTGGAAAGACGAGTGACTTTCTTGAAGATATACCACTTGGAGATTTTACTAAACTCAATACTCAAGAGTATGAGTATTACGGTTTCTACCATAGAATCCGTCAGAAACTAGAACAGTTTTGGGGGGTAAAAATTCAAGAGCAAGCTGAGAAAATGATGAAGTCTGGTCGCTCTATAGCATCAGATACAAACTTAGTTACAGGTTTAACAATTAAATTAAATTCTCGCGGTGAAATAGTAGATATCATATTAAAGTCCACAAGTGGTATCAGAGAACTTGATAATGCGGCGATTGAATCCTTTAATCAGGCAGGTCCGTTTCCTAATCCACCAAAAGGAATGATTAAAGCAGATGGTAAAGCTACTATTGAGTGGGGCTTTGTTGTTAATACCTAATTCGATTAATGGTGAGGGTTACCCTGAAGCATTGATTTAAGCTTATCAATACCTTCCATTGTTACGTAGTCAGTCCAAATAGCGTCGAGCTCTCTTAGTGACTCAATTACTTGAAGGGCAGCTTGGTCTCTCGAAATCTTTTGAGATTCTGCAAGTAGAGAAATGCTTTTATTAATTGCCTCAATGGCAGGTGAGTTATTTATTTTTAATAATCTTTCTTCATATGAGTTATTAATTTTCTTCTCTTTGCTTTTAATGATCGCTGTATTTAATAACTGAATAGATTCCATAAAAATAGGTATCTCCTGTAAGTATTAATTTTGTTTTTCAAACTTGTGTTTCGTGTGATTTAAAGTAGGGGCAGTATGAGCTAGAGAGGCTGATTAGTAAAGGGTTTTTTAAAGTTATATAATGAAAATCAATCAAAAAAAAGGCCAGAAAAAAATCTGGCCAAATAAAAATTATGAATTAGATTCGCAATATTCTTTGTAAGCTGTTGAATCCATTAGAGACTCAATATCTGCTTCATTTTCTAACTTGACTTTGATTAACCAAGATCCGTAAGCATCTTCGTTAAGGGACTCTGGACTGTCTTCTATTGTTGTATTTTTCTCCAAAATAGATCCATTAACTGGGGTGTATAAATCACTTACCGACTTAATTGATTCTACAACACCAAAACTATTTCCTGCCTCTAAACTTTCCCCTTCGTCAGGAAGTTCTACAAAAACAATATCTCCCAGAGAAGACTGAGCAAAGTCAGTGATCCCAATTGTTGCAACACCATCCTCAACGGAAATCCATTCGTGGTCCTCAGTATACTTTAGTCCATCTAATATTTTTGCCATTACTTATGCCCTCCAGAGACAAATGCTTTAGTTACAATATTTGCAGGATACTGCTTGTTTCTTATATTGACTAGAATTTCTTCACCACTGCTATGCAAATTTTTATCAACCAATGCCAACGCAATCCCTTTTTGCAGTATGACACTTTGTGTACCAGAAGTAATGCGGCCAATTTCTTGCCCTTGTGAGTTAGCAAGAGTGTACCCCTCCCTCGGAATGCCCCTATCAAGGGTGAGCTTGATTAACTTGTACTTAGCATTTGCATCAGCAAGAACTTGTTTTCCAATAAAGTCTTCTTTATTGAGTTTTACCGTCCATTTTAAGCCACTATCAAGAGGAGTTAGTTCGTCACTGAGCTCGTGTCCATATAAAGGATAACAAACTTCCAAACGTAGTACGTCACGTGCCCCGAGTCCACAAGGGGTGACACCAATCTCAATTAATTGTTTCCAAACATTTTTAATGTAGTCGTGAGGAGCGAATATTTCAAAGCCGTCCTCTCCTGTATAGCCGGTTCGGGCAAAGATAATTGGGGTTTCACCGTTTTCTTTAATATCAATTGAATAATAAGAAATATCTTTTAGATCATGGTTTAAGTCTAATTTTTTAAGTGTGTTAAAGCTATTGGGGCCTTGGATTGCAAGAAGGGAGTAATCACTTGAATGATTTGAAAGCGTGCAATCAAAGTTTTCAGTTTTAGAGTTCATCCAGTCAAAATCTTTATCTATATTTGCTGCATTTACACAGATCATGACTTTGGATTCGGCAAGTTTATATACGATGAGATCATCAATAACTGTACCATCTTCTCGACACATTGGAGAGTAGATGGCTTTACCCATTTGAGCATTTTTAATGTCATTGGTAACAATATAATCGACAAAGTCAATTGCTTGAGGGCCCCTAACAAAGAATTCCCCCATGTGACTAACATCAAAAACACCTACATCATTTCTAACTGCGAGAACTTCTTCCTTTAGGTTTTTATATTGGATGGGCATTTGCCAGCCAGCAAAGTCGACTAGCTTTGCATTTAATTGTAAATGTTCTTCATAAAGTGAAGTTTTTAGCATTTTATTACCTCATTTTCGGTTTTGATTGAGTATATTTTGGGTGGTAAAAAGTAAATTTTCTAGTAGAGAAAAAACAGTCATCGGTCCAACACCACCGGGCACAGGAGTTATGGCCTTAACCTGGTCTTTGACGTCGCTAAAGTTTACATCTCCAACTAAATTTTCATTGTGGCGATTCATTCCAACATCAATTATGACTTGGGTTTTATCATCCCGAAGGTGTTCCTTGGTTATAAGGTTAACAACACCTGTAGCCACAATAAGAATATCTGCATTTTTTGTATGCTTTTTCAAGTCGTTGGTTTTAGAGTGACATAAGGTGACAGTTGCATTCATAGCTTCAAAGATGAGAGCTAATGGTTTACCCACAATATGACTTCGACCAATAATTGTTATGTCTTTACCCTCAATAGCAATATTGTTTTTTTTGATAAGTGTTATAATTCCCTTGGGTGTGCACGGGATCAATTGATTAATATTTCCAAGATAAATATTTTTAATAGTATTTGAGTGAAACCCGTCAACGTCCTTATCCGGATTGATCAAATCTGTTAGAGGAATATGCTTTAATTGCTCGGGTACTGGCAATTGAACGAAGCAACCGGTAATTTCCAGGTTCGTATTAAGTTTATTTAGCTCTGTTAAAAGAATTTCTTCTTTCGTATTCTTTGGTAGATTAATGAGAGTAAACTTGGCGCCAATTTTTTCGCATAGTCTTTTTTTATTTTGAACATAAATTTCACTAGCAGGATTGTTACCAACTAAAATTATACCTAGATGAGGAGTAAGTCCTTTTACAGTTAATTCTTTACACTTTTGTGCAAGACGAGGAAGCTGGTCATCAATAATAGGTTTAGCTTTTAATAACAATGGCATAGCTAGAATTTATAGCACTATATTCCTAAAGGTGCCAGGAGACTTTTGGTAACTACAACGCGTTATCAGTTGACGCATCGTAGTTACCAAAAGACTCCTGGCTCTTTTATATCGACAGTCATATAATTAATTAATGTTAGTACTTGGAATAGATCCCGGTTCAATCAACACTGGTTGGGCCCTATTAAAATCAGAAGGTAATAAAGTTCACTATATTTCATCAGGTGTTTTGAGTTTTAATAAAGGCACAGAATTTCTTGACCGCCTTACGGAAATAAATCTTAAGGTTTCGGAGTTGATTGCTGAGCTGTCACCTGCAGAGGTTTCTATGGAGTCTTTGATATACGTGAAGAGTCCAACTGCGTTAATAAAATTAGCTCAAACCAGGGGAATTATATTAGCTAATCTCTTACCTAGGTATCACCAGAAAGTATTTGAGTATTCACCTAACTTAGTTAAGTCTACTGCGGTTGGGCATGGACATGCTGACAAAGAGAGTGTTAGAAAGTTTATAGATATGATGTTGGGTAAAAGAGAGTATAAAAGCCACGATGAGACAGATGCTATTGCTATAGCTCTATGTCATATTTTAAACCGCGGTCTTGGTAAGCTTTCAGGCCCTAAAAAAAGAAAATCCCGTGGAGGTTTGGCGGGAGCATTAGAACATAGGATAAATAAATGATTGGATATATTGCAGGAGAAGTAGTTGAGGTCGATACGAAGAAGATAACCATTCTGACGGCCATGGGAGTTGGATATGAGATTAACTACGGTTACTTCTTAGAAGTTGGGCAGCAAGCAAGTCTGTATATTCATCACCATATTTCAGAAAATGATCAAAGCTTGTGGGGCTTTAATACAAGTCGAGATAAAAGAATGTTTGAATTGCTTAAAACTGTTAATAAGGTAGGCTCTTCTAAGGCTTATCCATTAATAACAACAGTGGGAACTGATGGAATTATTCAAGCCATTATGTTTGATCAACCAAATTCACTATCTCAAGCACCAGGTATTGGCAAAAAAATGGCAGAACAAATAATTCTGTCTCTGAAGGATAAAATTGAAAAGTTTGAAGATATAAAGCTTGGTGCAGCTAAGGTTGATGGTGCTCAGTCTGAAGCAAGTTCAAGTACGAACGTAGATGTTGAAATATTGAATGATGTTCTTATGGCGCTAGATTCATTGGGTTATAGTGATAAATCGGTTGCATCGCTTGTGACAAAACATATGCAAGCAGGACTAAACTCAAGTGAAGAAATAATCAAAAATGTATTGAGAGAAATTTAGTATGGATAATAGATTTGTAGCATTGGAATCGAGTGACAGGGATATCGAGCATGAGTCTCGATTACGTCCTGAAAATTTTGACGAATATGTTGGTCAAAAACGTGTAGTTGAAAATATTGAATTGATGGTCAAGTCAGCTAATAAAAGAAAGGCTGCTATGGACCATGTCTTATTATCAGGACCCCCAGGACTTGGTAAAACTTCTCTTGCAATGATTATTGCAAAGTCATTGGATAGTGAATTGCATTTAATATCTGGTCCGGCCATTGAAAAGAAAGGAGATCTTGCGGCTGTTTTAACTAACTTAAAGCCAAAAGATGTACTCTTTATCGATGAAATTCATAGAATGCATATTTCAGTTGAAGAGATTCTTTACTCTGCAATGGAGGATTTTCGATTAGATATTTTAATTGGGCAAGGTGCAAGTGCTAGGACAATGCAGATCGATTTAGTTCCCTTTACGTTAGTAGGAGCCACCACAAGATCCGGACTTTTATCTAACCCACTACGGGACCGCTTTATGGCCCATCTTCACTTTGACTATTATTCTCCAGAGGAATTAGCACAAATTCTAAGCAATAATGCTGCTAAGATGGATTTAGACTTAAGTGAAGAAGCAAAAATCGAAGTTGCTAGAAGAAGTCGAGGTACCCCAAGAATTGCAAATAGAATCCTAAGGCGAGTAAGAGACTTTGCGTTAATTGAAGAACACTCTCAGGTGCTACTAAGTGACGTGGATAATGCTTTAAGACTTTTAGATATTGATCAACTTGGTCTTGATTCGATGGATCGAAAAATCTTGACGGTAATTAAAGATTATTATTCAAATGGTCCAGTTGGTATAGATGCTCTTTCGGCAACCCTAGGGGAAGATAAGCAGACCTTGGAAGAAGTATACGAGCCATACCTTTTAAAAGAAGGGCTATTGCTCCGAACGCCTAGAGGTAGAGTTTTATCTGATCGAGCGATTTCCCATATATCATAAATTCCAATAACTTAGGCAGGGCTAATTTAGCATAATTTTCTTGTGCTAGAATTCACTGAATATTTTACGCTGTACGTATCTTTTATTGTAAAATTTTGCTAAAATACTAAAATTACTGCATTTGTAATAAAAATTGTTTAAATAAACGCCATTTTTAGTGGGCAAAAGTAATTATGTTTAGAAAATAATTCCTAGGGAAACCAGCTAAGCATTTGAAATTACGAGACCAGTAATTTGGAGCTGTTTTTAGAATATTTTAGTTTATACTAGGTATTGTAATGCAAAAGGTAATAAGGGATTAAGTACGTTATTGTATTTAGCCGATAAGTGAGTAGTATGATTTATCAAAGAACTATTGCTAAGAAAATTGAAATAACTGGTATTGGGATCCATTCGGGTAAGAAAGTTAATTTAAAACTTTATCCAGCCGAGGCCGATACAGGAGTTGTTTTTAAAAGAACAGATATAACGGATTCAAAACCAATTAAAGCCGATGCCAGAAGTGTTGGTCCAACAGAAAATAATACGACATTAGGACAAGGCCCAGATGCCATTCATACAGTAGAACATTTACTGTCAGCTTTTTATGGACTTGGGATTGATAATGTTTA
>JBFKKF010000082.1:0-6838 GCA_041631355.1 Bacteriovoracaceae bacterium
ACGCCAGTGACTCTGATGTTGTGAATCTCAGCTTCCTCAAGCGCTCGTCGGAGCGAGGAAATTCGACCCGTGAGCCGTACACGCCGAGCGTCGACAGTGTCGAGTCCCGTAATCTTCGGGTCATTGGCCCAGAGCCGAAGCACGCTACCGGCTTTGGTCTCGTTCAATGCTGCGAGCACTGGCGCAATTACCGTGCTCGTTCGTCCAGCGCCCTGGCGCTGGGTCTGCGGCACCGCGTCGACAACTTCGAACATCGTCGGCGTAGGGCTCTTCTTGCTGGTTGCCATAACTGGTCTCCTTGCTAGGTGGGGTATTCGGTTGTCAAATGTCAGGCGGCCAGAGATCGGCGCACTGCGATCAAGTCGCACCTAGGACCGTAAGCCCTAAGCGTGGCGCTGACCCGTTGGCCTCTTGCCAGTACTGACACTAGTTGAGTGTTGAGCATTTGTGAAGCGATTAGAAACGATGGCCAACCTAATCCCTATCTGTCCCACAGATAGACCACGAATGTACGTACATTTGCCAAAGTACGTACATTGTCAGGGCTCCCGTAGTGACGTAGACTCAAGCAGGGGAGCGGGCTAGGGCCGATGTCTCACGAGAGTGGCCTAGCTAGCCCGCTGCGCTTGCCTAATACCCTTCGACTATCCCCATAGCGGGAAACCTCATTCTCAACTCTCAAGCCCACCAGATAGTTAACGAAAGGTACCGACATGACCTAACGCCTAAACCTCTAAAGGTTGCTAGATACTAATGTACGTACCATCGTACTTTAAAGTATCTAGATATTACATTAATGTAATTACATTAATGTAAATTACAACTACGTAGTTACAACTATGTAATTTCAATTACGTGCTTACAAGCTTGTAATTACAAATGTGTAAGTACGCAAATGAAATTACATAGGTGTGGTGTGGTGGGTGGGTGTATAAAAAGGCGTTAGAGACTTCGCGATTAGATCTCGCGCGCGCGTGCGCGCGTATATGTTACGCGTATTAATTTTGATCTTTTGCTTTTTGCTTTCAAGTTATAAATATATATATATATAAATAAAACAAAAAAAAATACCCTGAACTTAATAGCAAAGTTCAGGGTATTTTTTTTTATATATCGTATAGTGCGTCTATATTTAAATGACTTTTAAAGTCATTGTCTGATCTTAGAATATTATCTATTTCGACACTAAATGATGGATTTACAGCTTCATTAAGCTTAAGTCTGGAATTTTCAATATAAGAGAAGCTATTAATTTGCTCCTGAAAAATCACACTATGTTTAATGACTGAATTGCAGTTAACTATTGTTGAATGATTCAGTAATGAATCAAGAATAATACAGCCAGAATAAATATTACAACAAGCTCCCAGTACTGAATTTACAATTTTAACACCGCTTTGAATAATACTATCATTGCCAATAGTTGAGTTAAAAATAATACAGCCATCACCAATTTCAACATAATCACTTATAAATGATCTTCCATAAATTAATGATCCTTGACCAATCGTAACATTATCTATCCTTAAACTTTCTTCATCTACAAATGTGATCATTTTTTTATATCCATTCAAAAAATCGTCCAGATATTTTCGCCTAGGATAAATCTTTTATTTCTAACTTTTTGACGGGTACCTTCTATAGATCGTGAGTAGGTACCCAAGAAGTATATTCGTATTTTTCACGATCTTCTTCAATCAAGTCAATTGCAATTTGAGTAGCTTCCTCATTACCAGTTATAAAAATTAAAGCACCATCAAGAAGTCCAATAATGCCACCTACAAGTTGTGTAGGTGAAACATCTTCATCTTGCAACAATCTGAGGAGGAGCTTTCTTAATGAAGCAGGATCTCTTTCTTTTAGAACACAAAGAATAACATCATAAACTGCACAAATTAAATTAGGATCTGTATTTTCTGGTGGAGCAGGAAACTTAAGCATTTAAACCTCATTCGGCCAAATTATTCTTCCATTTTCTTCATTTGCTAACTTGGTATAGATTTCTTCCTCTGTAGTTTTATCTTCAAGATAATCAGCGATCATTTCAAATGATGCACCAGCATCATTCATAGACGCAAGACTGTAAGCTTTTTTTAAAGATATTTGTTCATAAAGCAATTTATTTGGATTAATATACTCTATTACAGTCTCTAATTCTTGATAGATATATCTATAGTATGATTCTCCAAATATTGTTACCCATCCATCTGGATTGTATAAATCAGCTAATACACCTAGACAACAAAATTTGTTATCTCTTCTTAGAAAACTCTTGCCTTGTTTATACTTTTTACTTCTTAAAGCTTTTAGCCATGTTTCAAATTTAACTCTAGACATTTTTTTCCAAATTTATTAAGTGCTGGTTTAATTATAAATTACTCTAAAATTTGACCGGTAGTCTTTTCAGTACTCTCCTCACTATCAACTTCAGCTTTTAAAGCACAGTTGAATAAAGCACAGCTGAATGAACAAAATAGCTCTTGTGTACCTGTATTTAAGCAACCTGCTATATCTGGAAACTCGCTCATGCAAACTGGACAATAAGACCATGTACCACTCATATTATTTCTCCCAAATTCTTTCCCAAGCTTCAGGAATATTAGGTACTCTCTCTACTAGAAAGTAATCGCTATTGCTCAATCTTTGAGCAATTACTTCATCATCAGCTTGATCTGAAACTACAGCTTCATAGATAGTTTCAGAATTTTCTGGGTCAACACTTATAACATCTGGGTTTAGCTTTAGCTTTAAAAGATGACTTTTTTGTGAATCCAAAATTCTACCTGTTACTGGACAAGTAATGTCTCTAATAGTATTGAGATGAATGGACAATAATACATCCCATTCTTTTTCAGTAATAGTACCGTCGAAATAAGACTTATTAATTCGCTCTCCAAGATCCATTTAATTTACCTCTTTAATTATATTTTCCAAATGCTGCTTAAGCTCTTCATCTGTCATATGTCCGGTGACAGTCATATTAAAGACTTTGTTAAATCTTTCAATATCAGATGCAGTTAAATCTTTAGCTTCTTCTTGTTCTACATCAAGAGATAAATTGCTACCGTTAGTATAGAACTCACATTGTGTAGCATAATTTAATCTTTCATCATCACCATACCACATATCAAATGGTGATTCTGGATGATGTTCACAACCAAAATCTGTGCCTTCAACTGTCCAGTTTGAGTATCCATAATCCACTTGTAAGCCATGCTTGCAATTATTGCACTTCATATACCCAGTCATCTCCGTTGCGCTTTTCATTAATTACATTACTTGGATGATATTTACTAGACCACTCAGACAAACTTTCTTTATAGCGAGTACTAATCTCTTTGCTAACATCAGCATCAAACTGTGATCGCCAATGAAATAAATCTAATAAAATTCTATTAAGCTCAAGAGTCTCATCAAGAAAATCTTTTGTAATAGAAAGCTCAGAAAGTAAGCTTGCAATTATATTATTTATTTGCTTTCTATTTTTAAACCAATTTACAAAGCTCATACTGAGTCGGTCTCCTTTATTTGACGATTTAAAATCGCTCTATATGAACTTCTAATAAATTGTTCATATCGCTTTTCAAACATAGCCATAAAAGTATTATGGTTTTCATAAGAAACGCTAAAATCATAGTTTTCATAAGAAACGCTAAAATCAGGAAAAGAATCAACAAGCTGATTTGTATGCTTTTTACTTGTTTTAGAATATGTCGCAATAAAATTATTTATAACAAGAATATTTTCTCTTTTTGTAGTATCAAAATACGAATACGCTAGAACTGAGTCATATGAAAAATATATACATATATATATTAGAGATTCTGACTCAAGAATAACTAGCGCAGTATTTGGTCCAGCCCATTTTTGTATTTCTATATTCATTAAGCTTTAACCAAAACTAATGCTTCTTCACAAACAGCAATATCAGAAGCCCACATAAACGCTAAGACCAAGCCTGCAACACTTGCTGCAAAAAGAATACAAATACAAGCGTAAAATATAAAGCTTAAAAAAGTAAATTCAGTCGATTCTTTCATCACAATCCTTTGCTATCCAACATCATCTTCAACTTAAAATAAGTCTCAACATCTGGCCAGTACCAAATAGGTGATCTATTCACAACCTTAAATGGTGGCGGGAATTCTTCCGGATGCCTTGTATATCTTTTTCTAATCGCAGTAACACTAACTCCAAGTTTTTCTGCGATATCTGTTAGCTGCACAAAATCCTCTTCAGATATCAACATTATTGCCTTCTAAAAAATTCTGTACCAATAATCCATCCAATAGCAAAGCAAAGAAGCAAAAAAATTATAATACACATTTTAACTCATTATCCTTTCCAAAGTCACAGACGATTCTTCGTGATAATTATCAACAAAACAAAATTGATGAGGCGGTATTTCATCAGATTTATAGCTCATTAAAATATGACAATTGCTCAATGCTTGAATAAAACGGATATCTGGACACTCTTCAATATATCTATTAAGAAACTCCAATATAATCTTATTATATTCTTGCCTAGTCATTTTAATTCATCCCCAATCTAGCTTCATCTGTATCTGCATCAATTACATATGTAAACCAATGACCATAAGACGGATTAGTCATATCAATACAACCACAAGGACAATTATTAACAGCGAAAGTTACAGATCCTTTTGTATTATATTTATTTATTTCTGTATATATTGAAACTTCAATCAGATCAATATCTTCATGTGAACTAGGCTCCGGCTGCCAGTCAAACATTAGCCGATCAAATTCTTCATCATCATCTGTTTCTGGCAATGGAACAAGATCTATCGCTAATTTTTGAAGAGCATTCAAAACCCAAATTTTTTGTTCGGATGGCAAATGATGCATCATTTTACTGTAAGTATTTGGATCAGAAATTATCACTACTTAAAGTCTTTCTTTGAGTGGGCGCAGGCTTGTCCTATGTGTAAGACTACACGAGATCGGCGCCGGTGTCAAATTTAAAAGACTCCCTTAAAGAAAATAATAGGCATGAAAAAGACCGGCCCTTTCGAGGCCGGTCTTTTACTTTAAGTGTAGAGTTTTTATTTTTTAACTACACGCTTGCGCTTTTTAGTTGTACCTTTGCTCTTAGCTGCTCTATTAGCTGCTCTTGTGGCCTTTTGCTTTTCAATTGCCTCTTTAGAGCGCTTAGGGTGAACGCCGGTAGCATCTGGACCATCATGCCTTGCGATGCTAGCGCTCTTGTTTGCATTTGGTAAGTAGGTATAAGCGCTTGTAGATCCAGTTTTATTTTTATCAGTTTCAACTTTAGTTTTCTCAAAAAAGTGTCCTGCTGTTTCGAGTACACGTAAAGTTCTGCCAAGTGTTCTTTTAGATAAAGAGCCATCGGCTGCGTCAACTAAATCAAAAAATGTAACTGGTGTCTTAGTTGCATTAACAAGTTTTAGAGCAATTGCTCTAGCGGTAGGATTATCTGGCATTTCTCCGTCTGGAAAAAGTGCTTCAATATCCTTTTTGGTCTTACCTTTTTTATTGACATTAAAGCCTGGCTTTTTAGTTGCAGGCTTTTTAGCTGTAGCTTTTTTAGCCGTAGCTTTCTTTACTTTGGTAGGCATTTACAAATGCTCCTTTAAATCAACCAACTTTTGGTTCGCTACTAGATTAGCAAATCCTATCGGGATGTCAAGTGATTAGACACTTTTTCAAAAAAAATTATGTCCTTTCTACTAGACAAATTTCCTATACAAAATCCCATCTGCCATAACAAGATATGAATCATCTTCAAATAAAACAATAGGATTTTGTATAGACCATCTACCTAGCTTATCTTCTTTTGGCTCAAGTTTAGTTACATTGATAGGATATTCTTCTATTATTTTAATTAAATATAAATTATTTATAATATTATATTCTAAAAACATTAACTCTTTATTAAAGACTCTTACTGCTGGTATTATATTTCTTGTAAAGAATATATGCTTTCGTTCAATAAACGAATTAAGTTTAATATTATCAAGTAATATTTGATCTTCTACATTAACAACTAAGTTAGCATCAATTATTTTAAATAATCCAGTTTGTAAAAGTCTTGTTCTTGCCGATGGAACTAAAGTAGTCATCTTGTTACATATAATGTTTCTGTATAGTATTTTTCATTCGTAGAATATTTAGTACTAAGCCCATACCTTTTTAAAGTATCTGCTCCTATTCTACCTTTGTCGCTTGGTAGATCTTTGATAACTACCTCTTCGACTAAAGTTGAATTAAATAAATGAAGAACCGCCATCCAGCAGTATTTTCTATTTTTACTATTTTTAAACTCTATAGGCCATGAACTAATTATAATCTTTTTACCTACGTCAGTACCATAATATGCTGAAATAGGAACTTTATTTACATACTCAATTTGCTTAGAATTAAGAATCATAACTACCTCTTTTAACTATTAGCATTTGCTTGTACTCATCTCCTTCAGAAGCATAATGAGTTTCAAAGCCATACTTAGCTAATGTAGAAGCACCATTTTTAGCTTCACCAAAATTAAAATTTTCTATATATAGATTTCTAAAAACTGAAGTATTAAATAAATGAACAACTGCAAGCCATGAATATTTTTTTCTAAGTAAGCCTTTACGTTTAATATACTCAGCATCAATTATTAAATCATAATCACCAAAAACTTTATAATAAAATTCATCTATAGGTAATTCGCGTACTTTTTCAACTTGCTTGCTGGTTAAAACTTTAATCATTTATTCATAGCCCTTAAAACATCTGGTCTATTAGCTATACGACCAAGTAATGAGCCAGGCTTATTAACATCTAATATTTTATTATTAATTTCTTGACTA
>JBFKKF010000083.1:0-6792 GCA_041631355.1 Bacteriovoracaceae bacterium
GACCAAACACCACTTGAAAGTAATGCTAAAGCAGTAATGGTACAAACCACAATGGTATCGATAAATGGCTCCAAAAGAGCAACAATACCTTCTTGAATTGGACTTGATTTGGCCGCAGAGTGGGCCATGGCCGCAGAACCCATACCAGCTTCAGAAGAAAAGGTAGCTCTTCTAATCCCCTGGATAATAACTTCTTTCACAACAACACCAGTAAAACCACCAGCGGCCGCAGTACCTGCAAAAGCACTTGTAAAGATCATCCCAAACATTGCAGGAATACTTGAAGCGTTAGCAAACACTACTACTAACGCCCCACCAACATATAAAACAACCATTAAGGGAACTAATTTTTCAGTTACATGAGCGATTCTTTTAATACCTCCAATCAAGACTATAAATGCCAGAACAGCAAATACTAATCCCGATATCCAAGTTGGAAGTCCAGTGGAAGTTTCAATTATTGATGCCATTTGGTTGGACTGAAACATATTCCCGGCCCCAAAAGAAGATAAAATAACAAAAAAAGCATATAGCCACGCAAGCCCACCAAAAAACTTTCCTAACCCTTTTGTTTCTGGCAAGTGATGTAATAAATTCTCCCTAAAAGCATTTCGTAAAACAAACATGGGACCACCGTGAACATGGCCAGTCTCTGAAGTATATCTATACTTAAGCGCGAGGGTGACTTCAGTAAACTTGGTACACATTCCTATAAATCCTGCTACCCATAACCAAAATACTGCCCCTGGTCCACCAACGGCAACTGCAACTGCAACTCCGGCAATATTTCCCAAACCAACTGTGGCAGAAAGTGCTGTGGTTAAGGCCTGGAAGTGAGAAATCTCCCCTTTATCTTCCGGTTTATCAAATTTTCCTCGCACAATATCGATTGCGTGCTTAAACATAAAAATTTGTGGAAAACCAAAGTAAACAGAAAAAACGACACCTGCGCCAACTAATAATCCTACAAGAGGTAACCCCCAAACCGTGCCTACAAACTCACCTGTAAGTTTTTCTAGTAATTGAACTAATTCAACTTCTTCCATGAAAACTCCTTGTTATCATCTCAAAAAATAAAAAATATACTTAAATAGATTAACAAATTAAAACGGTAAGAAAAGATAAAAAAAGGAGACCCTAAGGTCTCCTATATAGAAAAATAATATTATTTAATTCTTATTTAAATAATGGTGTTAGAGGGATCGGGTTAACTGCAAATGGGTTTACTATACCCAGTTCTTTTTCTACCGCAACATCATCCACCTGAGTTTGAGCTTTAGCGATCGCAGAGTCAATACTAAAAGAGAGGGTTAAAGATGCAGCGTAAACAGCTCTATCCATATTAACAATCCCTTTGGCCTTAACTTTAGAAAGTAAAAATCCCTTCATATCTACTGTTTCCATTATGATCTGCTTAATCTCACCTGGAGTTAAAAGCGGGTTCATATCTTTAATTTGTGCCGCAATATTGGCAACATAAGGAGCAGCTTGGGAAGTTCCTGAAACATGAAGATATTCATTTCCAGGTATTGTAGAGTGAATCAACATACCAGGAGCTGCTACATCAACCTTATCAATTCCATAATTTGAAAATGGAGCGATAAAATTATATTTATAGGTCGCGGCAACTGATATTACATTATCAGCTTGAATATTTGTTGGACTGGTTGGGTATTTATCATTATTCATACCATCATTTCCAGCAGCAAAAACAAAAAGTGTTTTGGGTGCTGCCGCTACCATGTTTTTCCCGGCATCAATTAAAGCATCTAAAAAGAATCTTACAACCTTATCACTTTCGGCCGCAGAAGGAGCTCTTCTATAAATCATTTTAAAAGCACCGTCAGTTATCATTTTAGCTTGATTATAACCGGTACCAAATGATCCGTTGGCAACATCAGCTTCATGACCACCTACGTAAGCGGCGATTTCCTCTAATAAGAGCATTTGCTGCTTGGCCAAAGCTTCAAGACCTTTTTTAAGAAGTTTCATTCTTAAGTCTTTATCTGCAGTTTTGTATTCCGTAGCAGTTAAATCACTTTTTAGTCCATCAAAGAAAGGCTTTACTTCGGTAGGAATTAATTTAACTGAAATAAGCTCAGCTTTATCATTTCCATCAGCAGTAATCCCTGCAACGTGAGTTCCATGAACGAAATTACCAAATTTTTGCATTTCTTTTAAAAATACTGGGTCCTTCGTTTTACTCTTTAACCACTTAATCTCTTCAGCAGTGGCCTGATTTAAAAATAGTTTGCCCTGAATTTCAAAAAATTTATACGGGTCGTTACTAAAAGTTCCAAGATACTTTCTATCAATTACCTGGTTATTAGATTCGGCAAAGTTCCAGCCATAGATATCATCTTGATAACCATTTCTATCATCGTCTCTTCCATTGTCTGCTACTTCCGCCGCATTCATCCAAACTTTAGGTAGCAAATCAGTATGCTCTACATCAGTTCCTGAATCAATAACTGCTATTCTCGCTCCCATCGCTGAGAAAGAACAAACTAGAAGCAAAATCCATAATGCGTTGTTCATAAATATTCCATCCTTTTTTGTGTGATAGACGATTTTTCCCGACAAAAGAAGTTCTGTCAATCGATGTAAGGATATGTAATAACGAAACAGTGCCTCATAGCACTGAGTCGTCATTAATAATAGATATTTACGATAACTTAGTAAGTTTGTAGTTCAGGAATATTAGTGATGTAAGTTACATCCTCTCCCTTACCAGCATCATTTGAAAGTACATTAGAAACTCGACAACCAGCAGATCTATCATAAAGATAATCAGTGGCACCACGCACCAAAATACCTTCAACCAACCCGGTTTTGGCATTAAAAACTGCTGAACCAGAATTTCCACCGTAAGTATCTAAGTTAGCAGAAAAATACTTACTAGATAAAGACTTTACATAGGCTCCGTCTGCAACTTTAGTTGGAAGTCCACTTGGATGCCCTATCACCACAAGGTTTTCCCCCTTAGTGATTCGACCTCTTCTACGAATATCCAAAACTCTTCTATCAGTTACATCGCTATCTAGCCTGATTAGTGCAAAATCGTTACTATCCGTTCTACTAAGAACAGTATTGATCACTTCTTTACAATTATAAACTTTTCCTTTGGACACATTAATCTGAGTTTGCCCCTCATGGGAGATCTTATAATCAAAAACCCATCTGTATTTTCTACAATCTGCATAAGAGCGAATACAGTGACCAGCAGTTACGAGTAAATCTTTTCCTACCAAAAACCCAGAACAATTAGCAACAGAAGGTTGTTCAGAGAAGCGCTCACTTTTACAAATTCCTCTTGAGGCAAGGGAGTCTCCCTTAAGTCTTACAGTGCCATCCCCATTATCCGAAATGCTGTGTCTTGAAATCATTGCGGCAGTTGACTCAGAAAGTTCCAGATACATTGCATTAGTAACATTCATAACATCTTCTCTGTTGTCCTCACCATAGATAACTTTGGTTGAATTAATTTTTGCTTGTGAGCTGAGTGCTCCTACACTTAATAATAGAACTAATAGTTGCTTCATAGGATATCCTTTTCCATTTAATCAATAATAAATTCTAGAATTAAGTTTGAGAGTGCGACAACTAACAGTGTCTTACATTTGATAAATTCATCTGATTATCCGACAACAAAACTCTTTTATTAACTATAATTTCCCACCTTCTTCCGTCAGGATCGGAAAAGCATAAGAGATCATCATTATACTGACAGTTTACATTTTCCATATTTTCTTTATAGCCATAAAACTCTAGTACTTGAAAATACTCTTTGAGTTCTTCTAAGGAGTCAACCTCAAGAGTGAAACCACTAAAGGAAATACTTTCTGAATCACTATGACTAATCAAAAAACTAACTTGGCATAATTCGAAATGGATATCACCATTAGCTCTTTCTGAAATATTATCTAAATCGAAGACAAAGCTTAGAAAGTGAAAAAGTTTTTTCACATTTTTTGAACGTAAACTTATTGCTCCAAAACTTAGTGCCATATAATTATGGTAGAGTGAAATTTACATAGAATCAACTATATTCCTATCGCGTTAAAATTCATAACAGCGTTGAAGGCAATAGGATCGTGAACTCTTAAAAGCGTATGATTTTTTAGGTCAAGCTCCAAAAGCTGATTGAGATAAAGTCCATGGATAATGTCAACAGAGCGAAGACCTTGCTCCGTTTTAATATCAAGATCGACCGGAAATCGTAAAAATGATTTTCGAGAAATACCATAGACAATTTTTTGTCCCTGGGGAAGTTGACTCGTAAATTTCGCCAAATCATTTAGTATTTCTTGGTTTTGCCCCCTTGTTTTAGAAAAGCCAAAACAGGGATCCACCAAAACTTCTCGATTTGTTGGTTTGAGTTCCTCTAATCCTGATTTAAAGTAATCTATAAGTGAGGACAAAATCTTCCCCTCAAAGCAGTAGTCCATATGTTTATTCGTTTGCTTTCGTGAAGGAGCAAGGTTATGAGAAAATACATAACTAAAGTCGAGCTTACTGTCGGATAAAAACTCAATTAACTCCTTATCTAATTTACCCGAGACATCATTGAAAATAATTTTTGTCTTTGGCCAATAACGTGTAAGAAAAGTAGCAATTTCTTCAAAGACATCTATTTTATAGGTATCAAGGGAAATTATAGTTTCTGGATCATCATGGTTTTCAATATATGGAATGAAGACTTCCTTATAGCGAGAGAGTTCTTTGGAAGTACTGATAGATGTATTTTTAGGTGCAGTGGATTCAGCGCCTATATCAATGACGTCTGCCCATGACAAAACTTTTTCAAACTGTTCACTGAATTTATCTAAACTTGTATATTGATTGCCATCTGAAAAAGAATCGGGGGTGATATTAATCACCCCCATTAAACTTATATTTGATTTTGCTCTCATTCTATTATGCAGGGGAAACCTTAGTATCTGGTTTTATCTTTACTGCATCTCCACCTGATTTGTCTTCATTATCACTTTCGTCTTTGTCTTCATCGGTCTCGTCTTTACTACTTTGCTTAGCAACTTCTCCCTTAAGACCTTCTTTTTTAAGAACAGGAATCCCAATATCCTCACCGTCCATTAATTGCTGAATTTGCTCTGAATCAAGAGTCTCCCAAAGAATTAGGGCCTCACTCATCTTGTGAAGTATCTCTTTTTTATCCATTAAGATTTTCTTTGCTAGCTCGTAATTTCTTTTAATGATGCCTGCTACCTCATCATCGATTTTTCTGGCAGTATCTTCGGAATAGCTAGAATTATCAGCACCAGGTCCATAACCAAATGGAGACTGAGGGTTACTGGTGAAGTTAATTGGTCCTAGGTTTGAACTCATCCCCCAATTACAAACCATTTTTTTAGCGATATCAGTGGCCCTTTCAATATCGTTTGAGGCACCTGATGTGAAATCAGTGAAGATAAGCTCTTCTGCAATTCGTCCACCAAATAACATGGCAATCATATTATTGGCCTTTTCCTTACTCATAGAAAGCTTGTCTTCATCTGGCAAAGTTACGGTAACACCTAATGCTCCTCCTCGAGGAATAATAGAGACTTTATGAACAGGATCATTACCAGGGAGACTAAGTCCCACGATGGTATGTCCTGCCTCATGAAAAGCAGTATTTCTTTTTTCATGATCAGAGATCATCATTGATTTTCTCTCAACCCCCATAAGAACTTTATCTTTTGCATTTTCAAAGTCTATATTGTGAAGTTCAGTTTTATTTTCCCTCGCCGCCAATAGGGCCGCTTCATTAACAAGATTTGCTAAGTCAGCTCCCGTAAACCCAGGAGTTCCTTTAGCGATAGTTTCTAAATTAACATCATCGGACATAGGAGTTTTTCTTGTATGAACTTTTAAGATCCCTAATCGCCCTCGTACATCAGGACGTCCAACCGTTACCCGTCGATCAAATCTTCCAGGTCTAAGTAGTGCTGGATCTAGAACATCTACTCGATTCGTCGCGGCCATAATAATGACCCCTTCATTAGATTCAAATCCATCCATCTCAACTAACATCTGATTGAGTGTTTGCTCTCGCTCATCATGGCCACCACCCATACCTTGTCCACGGTGTCTACCAACCGCATCGATCTCATCAATAAAGATAATACATGGAGCGTTCTTCTTACCTTGCTCAAATAGATCCCTTACTCTTGAAGCACCAACCCCAACAAACATTTCTACAAAATCAGAACCTGAAATTGAAAAAAATGGAACGCCTGCTTCACCTGCAACCGCTCTTGCAAGTAGGGTCTTACCAGTCCCGGGAGGACCCACTAAAAGAACACCTTTGGGAATTTTCCCACCAAGCTTAGTATATTTTCTAGGATCTTTTAAAAAATCTACGATTTCTACTAATTCCTCTTTAGCTTCCTCTACACCAGAGACATCAGAGAAGTTCACTTTTTTGTCGGATTCATTAAGCATCTTGGCCCGGGACTTACCAAAGCTCATGGCCTTTCCACCACCAGCTTGTAGTTGTCGCATAAAAAAGATGAAAACAATAAAGATAAGGATCATTGGGAACCAATTTATCAAAATACTAGTTAGAAGAGACTGTTTCTCCTCTACTTTATAATTGGGAACGATCCCTCGATCTCTTAAAATTTTAAATGTCTCATCACCGGTATTTCCCACAGACTCAAAATAAATGCCATTTTCATGTTGGGCCTTATACTTTCCTTGAATCTTAGTATCACCTTGAAAAGTTACTTCTTCCACTTGATCATTTTCTACCGCTCTCACAAATTCTGAGAACGATATTTTTTTAGTGGC
>JBFKKF010000084.1:0-6753 GCA_041631355.1 Bacteriovoracaceae bacterium
ATTTTAGACGCTATTTTTGAAATAAACTCATTGATCTTAGGAGATAATATTGATTATATCTCCAAAGAAAATGTCGGGCGCTTAACTGAAACTTTGATTATGTTAAATAATTATATGGTCGAGGGGAAAGTTCATCAGCACTTTACAGCAGAAGACTTAGTTAGCTATGAAGAACACAATAAAAGAAAAGCTTCAATATACTCTTCCTTGTATAAGATTGGTGTAGAGTTTAAAAAAATAATCCAAAAGACAAATAAGAAAATCAACTTAAAACGATTTTTGGAGCGTTTTAGAACTGAAGAGAATTCAAAAACTATTTCTCAGGTAAAAAAACTATTATTCATCAAAAAAATGATATTGGGAGGAGACGCTGAAGTAATCACTTCTCAACAGGTAAAACATATGGCCATGCTACTGGGAGACCTTGGTAAGATTGCCTATGACTTTACAAATTTTAGCTTTACTGCACCAGATGAAAATCATAGTGAAGAAGTATTGAAAGTATTAAAAGAAGATGTTTTTACTCTTCAAAATAATTTCTTTTACAAGAATACGCCCGATGAAATCTTGTTAGAGTACAAGGATCTCGAGGATATCGTAACAAGCTTTTTCCCTAATTCTGTTAGGTTTTTAAAATATAAAGTTTCAATCTTAAAAGCAAAAAAAGTAGTTTTGGGTAATGAAAGTGAGAGTTTCACCTCTGGTGAGCTAAGCTTTATTTTAAACGACATTATCTATAAAAACTTATCTCGAGGTGTTTTTATATACCGCTCATTTAATCAAAATGCATCAATACTTAATTCAGCGAGAAGAATTTTTACTGATCTTTGGGGACTGATAACAAATGATGAATACGAGTATAAATTCAGAGATGATTTTAATCGTATTGTTCAACAATATCATTTTTTTAAAGGTGATAGAAGCGCCCCATTTTTTTCGAGATATTATAAACGAAACCCAATGGGGATTTTTGAAGTGGCCCTATTTGAGGATATGATCACCCGACTTTTTAAAACCTATGGTGTTGATGATGACGATTCTGTAGGAGGTTATTTTCTTACGATGGATCAGCTTATCAATATTATGCTGGATTTTGGAGAGGTGTTTACTGGAGAAGGTTTTATTTTGCCAGGAAGAGCTGCAGGTACCGCTGAAACGATTACCCTCATGGCGACATTATTTCATTATCAATCTAATGGGGATGATAGAATTGAAGTTCCTGAGTTCGTTGAATTTTTGGTAACAATGCTTTCATCATTAAATTTAAGTAATGAACTTCACAGCTTTATGAAAACTGTATGCCCTAGCGAAGATGATACTGGTTACATAAAGCCTAGCTGTTTTAGAGAAAACTTTAAGGATTTTATGACAGGATCTGGGATTGAGAAATCTCAGAAAGAAAATGTTCCAGGATTAGTAAACTACCTTGATACATTAAGTGCAACTGAGCTTGAGCAGTACTTAACTATGACAGCCAAGTTTAGTAGAGCATGTACTCATTTCACTGATGGTGAAGAAGTTCCTATGCGCAAAGGGGATTTCTTGGTTACCTGGGCCGGGCTACTGGTCATTGAACAATCAATAATCAAGTTAGATCGATCTGGCATGTCAGGAGTACTTGATCCTAATGAAGTAGATGATGCTTATGATCTTTATAAATCTGCTATTAAAGGAATGATTCCAGTAGAATTCTTAAAAAAGTATTCCCGTTACTTCTTTTTGTATATGGTTAAGAACCATGAGGTGCCAGAACTACCTGAGTATGATCCGGAAGCGATCACTGGGAATTGGTTTTCAAGAGTATGGCAGTCGATTAAGGTAAGATGGAAGCAAACGATTGCGGCGACTAAGGTTGGTGGTAAGTTTTTAAAATTTATTTATGATGTTAAATTTGGTGGAGAAGATGAAGAGATTACGGCCGATAGAATGACTTTTGCCGCAGTTTTAAATATTATCGCTAATAATTCGCCGACCACTAAGGAAAATCCCTTTCCGTGCGACAGTCTGCGAAATAAATAATTTTAACGAAGCTCATTTGGACAACTTAAATTATATTAGTTAAGTTATAGGCTAATAAGAAATTAGGTTAGCTATGAGTGATTCACATAAATTAGAACTATCAGAACAAAAAGCACAGATTCGTGAGTTAAGAAAAACATTAGATCATATTCGGAGGTCACTTTGAAGTTGATCAAAAGAAAGAACGTTTAGCTGAAATTACTGAGCTGGAAACCTTGGAAGGCTTTTGGGAAGATGCAGACATTGCAGCTAAAGTTCAAAAAGAAAAATCACTTTTAAATCAGTCTGTACAAAAATACGAAAATGTTGCGGCTATGCTGGATGATTTTGAAGCACTGTGTGAGTTTGTTGAAGACGGTGATGAAGATAGCGTATTTGAAGCACTTAACTTATTCGAGCAGTTAAAGCCAGCTATGGACCAAGCCGAGCAACAGTCCCTACTTTCAGAGGAGACTGATCCAAATAATGCCATTGTATCAATTAATGCAGGAGCGGGAGGGACTGAGTCTTGTGATTGGGCCAGTATGCTGCATCGAATGTTAACAAGATGGGCAGAACAACATAAATATAAAGTTGCCGTGATGGACTATCTGGAAGGAGATTCTGCAGGTCTAAAATCAGTGACTTTTATGGTTAATGGTGACTATGCCTATGGAAATCTTAAGTCCGAGTCAGGGATACATCGACTTGTGAGAATTTCTCCCTTTGATTCCAATGCGAGAAGGCATACTTCATTTGCCTCAGTATTTGTTTCTCCAGAAATTGATGACAATATAGAAATTGAAATTCAAGATAAAGATATCAGGATAGATGTTTACCGCTCAGGTGGTGCTGGTGGACAGTCAGTAAATACAACAGATTCTGCGGTTAGAATTACCCATATGCCTAGCGGAATTGTTGTTACTTGTCAGAATGAAAGGTCTCAACTCCAAAATAAGGAGACAGCTTTTAAAATTCTACGTTCTCGATTGTATGAAAAAGCGATGGAAGAAAAGAGAGCTGCCGCTGCAGAAGTGGAAGCGGGAAAGAAGGAAATTGGTTGGGGATCACAGATTAGATCCTATGTATTGCACCCGTATAAAATGGTTAAAGATCATAGAACAAATTTTGAGTCAGGTAACCCTGATAAGGTTTTAGATGGAGATCTTGATGGGTTTATGAAAAGCTATCTGCAATGGATGGCGGTGAGCGAATAAACCATGGACCCTTTGCAAAAAATATTATAAATACTTAGAGATAATTTTATTAAGCATGAATAAGGGATCGACTATGCGCGACAAGTACATTTCTCAATGGGAAGACCAATTTAATGACCAAATGAATGTAAGATTAGAAAAACGTCAAAAATTAGAGGCGGCTAATTCTCACCCTTATAAACATGGCGTTAAGCCGACAATAACCGCAGCTGAATTAAAAGAAAAATATGACTCACTGGCAAAAGAAGATATTGGAGAAACTCCAGTCTTTGCTATTGTTGGGCGCGCCATGTTGGTTAGAGACTTTGGTAAAGCAGCATTTATTCAAGTAGATGATGGAAGCACAAGATTTCAAATCTATGTTAAGAAAAGTATTACCTCCGAAGAGGGTTTTGCTGATTATAAATTATGTGACTATGGCGATATTGTTTGGGCCGAGGGGAAAATCTTTAAAACGAATAAGGGTGAGCTCTCAATTGAGGCCGCTAACTTTAAAGTTGTGACTAAGTCTATAAGACCTCTACCGGAGAAATTTCACGGTTTAACTGATCAGGAGTTAAAGTATCGTATGAGGTATGTGGACATGATCATGTCCCCAGAGTCTCGGGAGAAGCTAAGAAAAAGATCTGAAATTGTTCGATATGTTAGGGAGTTTTTCTACCAAGATGATTGGTTGGAAGTGGAAACACCGATGATGCATTCTATTGCTGGTGGAGCAGCGGCTAAGCCATTTAAAACTCACCACAATGCTCTTGATATGGAGCTATTTATGAGGATTGCACCAGAGCTACATCTGAAAAGATTAGTTGTAGGGGGCTATGGAAAAGTTTTTGAGATGAACCGGTGCTTTCGAAATGAGGGGCTATCATTAAAGCATAACCCAGAGTTTACCTCTGTTGAATTCTACCAAGCCTGGGCCACTTATGAAGACCTGATGGATTTTACTGAAAAGCTAATTCATGGATTAGCTAAAGATGTTATGGGGGCCTCTAAAATTACTTGGGGAGAAAATGAAATTGACTTTGCTTCTAAGTTTAAGCGAATTCCAATGCACGAAGCAGTTATTGAGTATACTTCGTTAACTGCAGATGATTTAAAAAATAAAGATAGAATGATTGCCTTACTTAAGGGTAAGGACGATTTGGATATGGATCCTAAAAAACTTGAAACTATGAGTGCTGCAAGATTGATGGTACTATGTTTTGAGGAATTTGTTGAGGATAAGCTCATTCAACCTACATTTATTACTCAATACCCGACAGAAGTTTCTCCACTTTCTAGAAGAAATGATGAAAACCCAGAAATAGTAGATAGGTTTGAGTTGTTCATTAATGGTTGGGAAATAGCAAATGGATTTAACGAGCTAAATGATCCAAGTGATCAATTGGGTCGGTTTGCAGACCAGGCAATGCTCAAGCACGAAGGTGATGAAGAGGCTCATGAACCAGACTACGACTACGTAAGGGCATTGGAGTATGGGATGGCCCCTACTGCCGGAGAAGGAATCGGAATTGATAGACTCGTTATGATTTTAACGAATAGTCACACGATTAGAGACGTTATTTTATTTCCACTACTTAAGAAAGAAACATTTTTCGAGCAAAAAGAAGACTAATGGCCCGTCTGCCTTTTACTTCAATGTTTAAAATTATTTTTGAAGCCAAGTCTTCGTTAAAATTTTTAATTGGAACCATTTCAAGTTTTGCTTTTTCTATAGCGGTTATTCTTGCAACTATTGGCCTTATGGATGGATTTGAATTCACTTTGAAACAGGCTTTATCTCACTCAAATGGAGATATTAAATTTAGCGCTAAAGATGGTCACTTTGTTAAGACTGATGCACTTGTCGCTAAGTTTTCTGAGGAAGAGATAAGAAGTACAGCTTTTGTATTGCAAGTTGAAGCTTTTGCAATTTCGGAAGGAAGAAGTAAGGGAATACTCCTAAAGGGCATTGAGTATAAAGATTTTTCTCAAATTACAAACCTCAACCTTAAAGACTTAGGTCAGGGGATTGCCATAGGAAAAACTTTTGCAGACTATTTTAATATCAGTGTGGGAGACTCAGTGGTACTTGCGATTTCCACCGCCCGTCATGGATCTGAAGGAGATGTTCTTCTTAGGGAGTTTGAAGTCCGAAGCATTATCTCTCATGGCATTTATGAGAAAGATTTGAGATTTGTGTATATGGAGAAAAAAGTCCTAGAAAATTTAATGGGATATAAAGACGACGTCTCCAATCTTGGACTTATTAAAATTAATAATTTTCAAAATTTAAATGAGATAATTAAGCAATTAAAGTATAAATTCGAAGGAGAGTTTAGTTTTCAACCGTTTTGGAATGAATTTAAGGTTTTAATTGAAGCGGTTGAGGTTGAAAAAATTTCTATAAGTATTATTTTGCAGCTTATTGTAATTGTTGCCATCTTAAACGTTGTGGCCTTTACAATATTTATCTCAGAAAAAAAGTCCCAAGACTTCTTTATGTTAAGAGCACTAGGACTTAGCCTTAAGAGTTTACAGAGGTTTTGGTTTATTACATTCTTAGGGATTTGGGGGCTATCTTGTTTATTAGGGTACTTCCTAGTAATTGTTTTTGACCAAATTATTTTAAAATTACCATTTTTAAAAATACCCGGTGATATTTATGTAATATCAGATTTAAAAATCATTCTTGATAATACGGATTACGCATTTGTCTTTGGACTTTCATTGATTTGGATAATGTTAATTGGTATTATCACCATGAGTAGACTAAAAAGAACGCCACTTATAGCTGGCTTAAGGCAGGAATTTTCATAATGTTTCTACAAGTAGAAAATCTCGAAAAAAACTATGGAACGACTAAGGTTCTAAGGGGAATGAATTTTTCTATTCAAGAACATGAAAGCCTTGCTATCGTTGGAAGTTCTGGTTCGGGAAAATCAACACTTCTCTATACTATTGGTGCGCTAGAGCGGCCAGATAAGGGAAGGATTTTAATTGATGGCGCGGAGCTAAGTAAGTATTCAGATGAAAAGTTAGCAAGGTTTAGAAACCAGTTCATTGGTTTTGTGTTCCAATTTCACTTTTTACTCCCTTCGATGAACTGTATGGACAATATTTTACTACCTGCAAAAATTGGTAAACATGATTTAAAAAAAGTAAAAGTTAGGGTACACCGCTTTGCCAAGGAGCTGGGAATAGAGCACTGTCTGAAAAAGTATCCCTTTGAAATATCAGGAGGAGAGCAGCAGCGAGTCAATATTATTAGAGCAATCTCCTTGGCGCCTAAATTGATTTTATGTGACGAGCCAACTGGTAACTTGGATTCTAAAAATACACAAGTTGTCATCAAACTACTAAGAGATGTGGCAGAAGATATTGGATCAACATTGATTGTTGTAACGCATGATAGCAGTGTCTCAGAATCATTTCATCGCAAAATAACCATTGAAGATGGTCAGATTATTAGCTAATATTTTGTGGTTGTTGTAATTTTAAAGGGATAGCATAATCGCTAAGGCCAATTGAATGATTAAATACTTTGTAATTTTATCGC